>CAMVYG010000067.1 GCA_947171615.1 uncultured Clostridia bacterium | reverse complement strand
ATTTCTTAGTTTCTTCAAGGTCTTTCATAGGATACCACGGAAGGAATTCATTGACTTCCTCATCTTTGAGAATTAAAAACAGAGCTTCCATATCATCCTCTGTGAATTTTCTTAAAATCAAGCGTTCTGTTTCGATTGTTGGGGTATTCATATGCTTTCTCCTTTACATGTTTTATCAAATTCAATGATGATTTCATTGAGTGTATGTTTTGCATTTTCGGCGACAGCTTCGTTTGTATCTGTACAAGTAATCAGTGCTTTCCACAGTGCCCACCCTCTTGCACGGTCAACAGTACCTTTATCAAGACCCTGTAAAAAGTATTTTCTGCTTTTATCATCAAAGAAAGTCCAAGCCATAGCGTAATCGCAGGCAGGGTCACCAATACCCATAATGCCGAAATCTATCACTCCGCAAAGGCTGCCGTTCTTTACAAGCAGATTGCCTGGTGCAACATCTCCGTGTATCCAAACAGATTGCTTTTCCCATTTTGCTGAAATCGCCTGTTCCCATAAAATACGGAGTTTGTCTGTCGGCAAGTCATTTCTATGTGCTTCAAGTGCTGCATAAACTTGATGACTATAAACTTCGGGACTTGCACCTCTGAAAAAGTTGTGTTCTCCTGCTTCGGGAGCAGCTGCTGTGTTTATACTTTGAAGTTCTCTTAAAAATGACGCTAATTCTTTTGCAAAACGGATTTTATCGCTGATATTAGTTTCGTTTACCGTTTCTCCTCCCAAATAACTGTTGACTGACCAAATGAAAGGATAATCTTCTGATGGTTTACCTATTGCTATCGGGTTTGAGATTGGTAAAGATAAATACCTCGCCAAAAACGGAAGCCACCTTGCTTCTTTCTCAATCTGCGGAACATAGGCAGAACCGCTTGGCAAACGAATTGCCATTTTGTCACCCAAATGAAAAGTACGATTATCGTGCCCACTTTTAGCTACGGGGCGTACTTCAAGGCTACTCCATTCGGGGAACTGTGTATCTATCATTTTTTTAACTAATGTTGTTGTGATTTCAATCATAGTCTTCCCCAAATTCCAAGGTGCATATTTTGCAACATATAACTATCCAAAATAATCATATCAAAAAACTCCAGCTTTTTCAACCTTTCAGCATATGCTTATTCCTGATAACAAAAAACACCGAGCATAGCTCTTTTTCAGAGCCACACTCGGCGTGATTATTATGCAAATATTAAATCCGCATTTACAACTTCCCTCGCACGATTACGGATACTGTTCATACGCTGTACCCACAGCATTTGCATTTCAACTGTGAGATTCGCGGTGTTTTGACTACTATTCCCACTCGGCAAATTCAAATATGAAGGGATATATTTTCTTTATTTTAACAAACGAAACATTTGCAAACCTGTTAATATTATATCTGATATTTGGGGAGCAAATTTTTTAGTGTCAACATAGTATCACAAAAAGCGCAGAAACGCAAGCGTATCTTTAACTGAGGCAAGCCCCTTATGAGAATATCGATGCTTTCACACCCTGTGCGGTCAACGATTTACTGATTCCCCCCTAATCTGCTCAATTCGCTTTTGAATGCTCTCCACCTGCTCTTTCACGTTCCCAATCAAGGGTGCGCCAATGATATTTCCCTCGCTATCTACAATGAAAGTTGTCGGATAACCTGTTATATCAGAAATAAATTCCTTATAAAAATCATTATCCAGATCAGGCGAAATATTCCTATAGCTTACGCCCTTCTCCGCCAAAATCTTTCTGGCAAGCGCAAGCTGCTCCTGGCTCTCACCAGAATCCGCGCCAACACCAATCAGGTTGACATTCTCTTTCTTAAAATCCTGATACATCTCCTCAAGCTCCGGCATTTCCGCGATACAGGTTCCGCAGCCATTGTTCCAGAAGTTGACGATGGTAGCGTCGTAATCCCCGAAAATATCACTGGTAATAGCGTTGCCCTCGGTATCTATCTCCGAAAACTCCGGGAACGGTTTTTTAGATACCAGTTCCGTCTCCCCGGAGCCGCACCCTGTCAAAAGCGCCGCACTCATGACCACGGCCATAAAAAGGCTAATTGCTTTTTTCATATGTTTCACCTTTCTTCTTATCTATCGATTTCAATGTAAAGCTTTTGTTGATTGCCTGCTGCGGGCAGGCACGGATACAGTCCCCGCACCGTATACACTCCGTATGGTTCGGTGAGCGGAACACGTCCACATCCATTTTGCACACTCTGCTGCAAGCACCGCAGGCAGTACACTTACCCTCATCAACCCGGAGCTGATAGACAGAGATTTTATTAAACAGTGCGTAAAACGCCCCCAGCGGACAGATCCACTTGCAAAACGGACGGTAAAAGAACACAGCCAGCACGATGATACCCAGCAAAATACAGCTTTTCCAGGTGAACAGCCACCCAAGACTTGCCCGGATGCCGCTGTTGGCCAGCGATAGTGGAATGCCGCCCTCCAGAATCCCGGCAGGGCAAAGGTACTTGCAGAAAAATGGGTCGCCCATACCCACCTCATTTACAATCGTCATTGGGAGGACGATCACAAACACCGCCAGGATAACATATTTGAGATAGGTAAGAAAATGCAGCTTTTTAGTACTGAATTTCTTTGTAGGTATTTTGTGCAGCAGTTCCTGAAACCACCCGAAAGGGCAGAGAAAACCGCACACCACCCGTCCAAGCACAGCACCGATAAAAATCACAACTCCCACAATATAATAGGAAAACTTGAACTTGGACGAGCCGATCACCGCCTGCAAGGAGCCGATAGGACATGAAGCCGCGGCAGCGGGGCAGGAGTAGCAGTTCAGCCCGGGGACACAAATCCCTTTCAGCCTGCCCTTGTGGATTTTTCCCTGAAAGAAATTCACGAAGAAGGGATTTGTGGCAAGGGTGGCAAAAAGCTGAATCTTCCAGCGGTTCCGATTCGTCTTTGAGACTTTCTTCTCTTTAGCCAATGCCTACACACTCCAAACAAAGATTTATGCCCTTATTGAGCACGGTCGCCACTTCATCCCGGTAAATGCCGAGCCCAACCAGCAGGAGGGAAACCAGCAGAACGCATACAGTTGCTTTTCTCATTTTGGTCACCCCATCATCACCGCCGCCTGGCCGTCATCGTTGCCGCCCTCCTCGTTCATGGAGCCGGTTGACAATCCCTTGGCGATTTTCGCCAGTTCTTCCGTGTTGACTTCGCTGTACCACGCGGTCTGGAAGTAACCGTTGGCGTACCAGTTAGAGGTAAAAGGCAGTTCGGCCAAAACTTCTTTGATGAACTCATCCGTTCCTTCCGGGAGCGCCTTTCCAACAGACTCATTATAGACGAGCACCGGGAACGGAGCGTCCGCGAAAAGCTCTGTTTCGGTTTCGCTCATGCTGAACACCAGGATTTTGCCGCCGTTTTCCTCTACCGCGTCATTTGCTTCGCACAGCTTTTTGAAAGCCTCCTCCGCGCCCTCGTGGGACGGGTCGAAGAACGCAAAATACATCACATCGCTTAAATCACCGCTGGTGTAGGCTTCACCGGAAACAGTCTTGGTAGAAAACTCACCAAGGCTATATGCTTTCGACTTGTCTGCGGCGCTGACAGTATTCTTTTCGTAATAATCCTCTGCCCACTCCTCTGTGACCCATCCCTTCTCAAGAGCGTCCTCAACGGTGACATTCCCCTCGCTGATGGCCTGCTCCACTTCCTCGAGACTGGGCTTTTTGTCCCCACAGGCCGCCAAAGTCAGGAGACATATGGCTGCCATCAAAATTGCAAAAATTCGTTTCATAAAAAGACTTCCTTTCGCTATTTTAGTTCGCTGTGAACTCTGCGAAAGGAAGTGTAACATATTGGGTATAAAGCTGGTGTTAAGACGGAAAGCGAACCAGAAAAATACTTCCGGCAGGCTCATTGGGCGCCACAGAAATGGCGGCGTTATGCCTGTCCAGTATCTTTTTGCACACCGCTAGCCCCAGGCCGTTCCCGCCAATGGAGCGGCTCCGGGACTTGTCAACGCGGAAGAATGGCTCGAAGATAGTCTCCCGGAACTCCTCGGGGATTCCTTCGCCCTGGTCCGCTACAGAAACGCATACCTCGTCTTTCTCACGGAATAAACGAACCTGTACCGCGCTTTCTGAGGGACTATATTTGACCGCGTTTTCCATCAAATTATATAAAACCCGTTCCAGCAGGCGGTCTTGGCCCTGTATGATGTAGTCCTCGCCGTCTACAAAAATCTCAATCTGCTTTTGTGCCGCCACATCGTTTAGTTCCTCCGCCACGTCCTCAAGGAGCGGCAATAGCGGGACCGGCTTTATGGAGTCCAGCGGCAGGTCTTTGCTGAACAGCAGTAAATCCTCAATCAAAGCCGTAAGCCGCCCCAGCTGGGTGTTAAGCGAAAAAATCATCTCTTTTGTTTCGGCGCTGATATCCTCAGATAGAGCCATAACGTCAAGCTTTGTCTGCATGACCGCAAGGGGCGTCCGCAGCTCATGGGCGGCGTCGGCGGAGAATTGCTTTTGGATGGCGAAAGAGCGCTGTAACTCCGAGAGCATTTGGTTGAAGGAGACAGCCAGCTCTTGCAGCTCGTCCGCGCTCTGGGGGATAACCAGGGGCTGGTCGAGAGTATTCGCGTTGCGTTTTTTCACTTCTTCTGAAAGGGTGTGAATGGGTTTCAAAATGTAGCCCGAGGCAAAATAGGTGGCGGCACTGCCCACCAGCACGATGATACAGGTGGCAAGGATTGTCTCTTTGCGGAAGGTGCGGTAGCTGGCGTCTGTGGTTATTTCTGCGGCAGCTTCGCCTGGTTCCAAAAATGCCGCTGGCTCACCGTTATCGCCGAGCTGCTGGCTGGGGAGCATCACCGCCGCCTCTACCATTTTCCCGGCAGATAAATTTGACGCTATCGCAAGCGCAGAGCAGGATAGCAGAAGAAACAAGCTGGAAAAGATGGTGAACCGTATACGCAGTGGGATCCTTTTCATAATAGCATATACCCCTCTCCGATTTTCGTTTGGATTGGGTCGCTCCCCAGCGCTGCCTTTAGCTTTTTTCGCAGGGCCGATAGGTGCACACGGATGGAGTTACTGAATGGGTCAGCATCACCGTTCCAGACGTGATCGATCAGTTCCTGCTGTGTGATGAGCCGGCCCTGGTTCAGCAGGAAATATTCTAAGATGGAAAATTCTTTGGCAGTGAGGGATATGGGTTTTTCGTCTGTTTGGGCCACGCGGGTCAAGGTGTCCAAGATCAGCTTTTGATAGGACAGACAGTTGGTCTGCTGGACAAATTTGCGGTTCAGCAAAACACGAATACGTGCTTCCAATTCGGCAAAATGGAATGGCTTGGTCAGGTAGTCGCTGGCTCCCAGCTCAAACCCGGAGAGCTTGCTGTCCAGCTCGGAGTTGGCCGATAGAATGAGGACCTTTGTTTGAGGGCGCTCTTTTCTGAGTTCCTTTAGAATGGTGAAGCCATCCATTCCCGGCAGGTTCAAATCCAGCACGATTAAGTCATATTCTTCATCAACAGCCATCTGGCTGCCGGTTTTGCCGTTGCTCACCTGGTCTACAGCATAACCTTTTAGGGTCAGGCCTTTGGCAATGTCTTGGAGAAGCTCTTGTTCGTCCTCTATGATCAAGATACGCATGATTGGGTCGCTCCTTGGGATGGTTTTCTTATATTTATAGTTGGTTTTGTGGAGAAAAGCAACTTGTGTTTTGGAGTGTTACAGGTAGTAGGCGTTATCTGTTTGGAATATACCCTAATTCTGAGCCTTTTTGAATGGCTGCTTTAATTTTTCCGCTCCCAGCCCACGCTTTACTGCTTGCAAGAAAAGGAAACGCTGCGTGCTTCAGCCTTTCTCGCTGATAACCGCTCTGCGGTTATTTTATCATAAAGCCAGTTCCCTGACAATAAAAAGCAGACAGATATTCCGCAGAATACCCGCCTGCTTAAAGCCTTATGTTTAAATCCTTACTCCCATTCAATGGTGCCGCTGGGCTTGGGCGTAAGATCATACAGCACGCGGTTGACGCCCTTTACCTCGTGGGTGATCCGGTCTGTAATATGCTGCAACAGGGCAAACGGAACATCCTCCACCGTTGCGGTCATGGCGTCGGTGGTATTTACCGCCCGGATAATTACCGGGTAAGCGAAGGTACGGGCGCCGTTTTCCACGCCTACTGAGCGGAAATCGGGGACTGCGGTGAAATACTGCCACACCTTGCCTTCCAGGCCGTTTTTCGCAAATTCTTCCCGCAAAATGGCGTCGGACTCCCGCACCGCCTCCAGCCGGTCACGGGTGATCGCTCCCAGGCAGCGCACGCCAAGGCCCGGCCCAGGGAAGGGCTGGCGGTACACCATGCCGTCCGGCAAGCCCAGCGCCTTGCCCACTACGCGCACCTCGTCCTTATATAAGAATTTCAGCGGCTCTACCAGCTCGAATTTCATATCCTCCGGCAGTCCGCCCACATTGTGGTGTGCCTTTACGCCGTCGCTCTCGATGATGTCCGGGTAGATGGTGCCCTGGGCCAGGAACTCAATTCCCTCCAGCTTCCGGGCTTCCTCCTCAAACACGCGGATAAACTCCGCGCCGATGATCTTCCGCTTCTTCTCCGGCTCGGCAACCCCTGCCAGCTTATCCAAAAAGCGGTCCACCGCATCCACATAAACGAGGTTGGCGTCCATTTCATCGCGGAACACCTGAACCACCTGCTCCGGCTCTCCTTTGCGCAGCAATCCGTGATTGACGTGCACGCAAACAAGCTGCTTACCGATAGCCTTGATAAGCAGCGCCGCCACAACAGAGCTGTCTACACCGCCGGAAAGCGCCAGAAGCACCTTTCTGTCCCCAATCTGGGAACGCAGCGCTGTCATCTGTTCTTCAATAAACGCCTGTGCCAGCGCGGGGGTGGTGATCCGTTCCATGCTTTCCGGTCTTTTGTTGTCCGCCATGGTAATCCCTCCAACTTTCGTAAATTTTTCAATTTTCTGGATCTCTGCAGCTGCCATACTGAACCGACAATCCGGCATGCCGAACTTTTCCGCCGGGCAGCTGTGAAATAATGCCTGAATTTTCAATACAGGTATTGTATACGATTTTTTGCGAAAATTCAAGATACACGGTGAATTTCTCGGCTGCTTTTCGACATTTCTTTTGATACGGTTTTGTAGAGCTTTTACTATCAGTACAGATTCTTAAATTCTGATTCGTTAAAAAAGCGGCAGTCGCTTTTCAGTGACTACCGCCATCCACTCTCTCACGCTCTCAGTTATGGTCTACTATTATCTTTATCTCATCGACTATCTGCTGAACGCTTTTCCGGTCTGTATCAATAACATAATCGCCTTCATGCGGCTTTAAATGCAGCCAGAAAAAAGAGCATTCGGTTCTGTCGCCCCGCTTTTTGTGGCGTTCACGCAGGGTTTCCTCTGAACAGGTCAGGGTAATTCCTATAACCGAATAATCCTTTGCTGTTATATCCTTCAAAAACGCTTCACGGATCTCCCGATCCACGGCAACTACCGACGAAAAGAAAACATAATCAAAATCACAATTCAAATAGGTAGACAACGCGAACGACATGGTTTTATCGCCGTTTCGCAATCTCGGATCATCCACCGAAAAGGGGTTGACGCACCAGGCCCAATCGCCATCAAAGAACGCGCTGTTTTCATAAGAAGAAAAAAGCTCCTGTGTCACAGTGGTTTTTCCCACACAAGGAGAACCCGTTATCACAATCAATTTCTGTTTTGACATTTATATCTCTCCGATCGATTGATCGCTGTTCCTTTGCTCCCATTCTTTTCGGATAATGGCGTACAAAGTACAATCGTGAAATCCATCCCGCGTTTTGTAATAATGCTGCAAGCGGCCCTCGTAACGCATTCCGATCTTTTCCATCACTTTTCCTGAAGCGGGATTTTTTACAGAGCTGAAGGAATCGATCCGCTCAATATCCGTATTGCGGAACATATAATCGACAACCGCTTTCGCCGCCTCGCTGGAATAGCCCCGGTTCCAGAAACGGCTGCCGATCTTGTACCCCAACGCCCCTTTGAGATCGTGATCTGAGGTTATCGTAACGCCAATGGAGCCGATCATTTCCCCATCCTTCAGATAAATGCCCCAGTAATAAGTGGAATCATCCTGATAATGATCCAGCCATTGCCGGATCATACGCCTGGTATCGTCTATCGTCTTATGCGCGTCCCAGCGCAAAAACTGCGTGACTTTTTCATCGCTTGTCCAATTCTGAAACATCATTTCCGAATCGGTAAGCTTCAGCCTTCGCAAGGTCAGCCGTGCGGTTTCTATTGTTTTGGTACCTATATGTTTCAAGCGCATGTCTCCTTTAACATAAATTATCATTCATTACTTGCTGTCATTCTGAGGCGTGAAAACGCCGAAGAATCTCGGTTAGAAATGGCTGGCGAGTAAAAGGATTTTTTATGCGTCAGTTTCTACTATTCGAGATTCTTCGAGAAGATCCGAAGGATCTTTTGCTCAGTAATGACAGTAAACAGAGAATGATACCTCATAATTTATCGATTCTTTATGTCAAGCGCAGAAAAGTTGCTCCCTATTCCTTGACCATCGAACCGGGACATTAAGACTGCGCAAAAATCAGAGCCTGGTTAGATCCCCTCTCTTACTCCAAATCCAGTGTATAAAATTTTGCCTGGAATGTTTGGCTGCCGTCCAGCTTTGTATATTCCCCATCGTGGTCAAATTTCAGCCCGCACTTTTCCATCACTTTTCCGGAACGGGGATTATCCACCGCATGGTCTGAGCATATCTTTTTTACGCCGAGTTCTTTATGGGCAAACTCAATAATGGCCTTCATCGCTTCCGTGCAGTAGCCTTTGTTCCAGTAATCATAATGAAGATTGTACCCTATCCCCCAATACCCTTTCATTTGCGCACTGGGGCCTATTCCCCCTGTTCCGATCACTTTGTTTTCTTCTTTCAAAACAAAGGCCCAATTCCACTCTTCTTCATCCACAAGGGTGGATTTTATCCAGTCTACCGTTTGGCTGATATCGGAATACGTAGAATACGCCATGTACTTTGTAACCCGCTCATCACTGTTCCAGCTGAAACAGGCTTCCGCATCATCAAGGGTGATAGGACGTAACAGCAGCCTGTCTGTTTCGATAACCGGTTCCTTGCTCATGAACAGTTCCTCCCGTGGTGATTTCCCATTTGAAAATTCTTGCAGCTTACGGCTTAAAAGCGTAGCGAACCATTACCTAAATACTGATTTTCCCTATCTGCTTCTCTGTAAATGGTGCTAGCACCATGTAGATAAAAAATTAGCAAGGAATCTATCAATCCGCTGCCGCCACTTTAATCCAGTGTAGTTTTATAGTCCCGAATTATACTCTTTATGTTTCTCTACCTTTTGAGCATATTTTCGAGTTCAGGAATATTTGCGCCAACATCACTTTGTTTATGTGCATCAGAAGCTGTCTCGATTCTCACATTATTTTTTTGAAAAACAGACAGCAGTTGGGGATTCAGCCCCAACTCCAAATCCGGGGAATAATTTAACCGTAATCCCCCGCTGTTTTCAGCATACATACCGTTTTTACACAACAGGACAGCCAATTCATTATAATAATCTGTCAAGTCAATGTCCGGCATATATCCAAAACACTTGATTGAATCAGGATGCGCAAGACCGGTAAACAGACCGCTCTCACACAGCTGAAGCATTATCGTATAATATCTTTTATAAACCTCATTTATATTCTTGCCCTTCCAAACTTCTTCCTGGCCCATGTGGTCAAATCCCCAACCGTCAATCCAATGCACGGAGCCTGTAAGGAAATCAAACTCATATTCGTCAAGGATGCCCGATAGCAGATCGGCAGTTTCAGGAATATAACAAACTTCAAGACCAAATTTAACTTTTACAGGGTATTGAACATCCTTTACTGTTTCTATAAAACGAATATACTCTTTTATTGAGCCGTTCATTCTTTTACATAACCAATTACGTTGATAATCAC
>CAMVYG010000066.1 GCA_947171615.1 uncultured Clostridia bacterium | reverse complement strand
AAATATAAGAGTTGTCTTTGTCTGGTTTTTTCTGGAAAAAAAGAAAGAAAAAGCCAGGGGAAATCTGCGGAAAACAGCAGAAAAAAGGAGGCCGGGCCGTGAGCTTTCGGATATTGGGAACAGGCAGCTTTGTACCGGAAAAAGTGATCACCAACGACGATCTTTCCCGGATGGTGGAAACCTCTGATGAATGGATCACCAAGCGGGTAGGCGTGAAGCAGCGCCGGGTGTGTACAACAGAGTCTGCGGCGGATCTGGGGGTACAGGCTGCCCTGAACGCTCTGGAAAACGCCGGGGTGCGCCCGGAGGAGCTGGATCTGATCATCGCCCCCACCATCAGCGCGGATACTATTTCTCCTGGTTTGGGGGGAATGGTGCAAAACCGCATTGGCGCTCACTGTCCTGCCTTTGATATCAATGTGGCCTGTCCCGGCTTTTTGTTTGGTCTGGATATCGCGGCGGGCTTTTTTGCCAGAAAAGCCGTGAAAAAGGTGCTGGTGGTAAGCGCCGAGCGCATGAGCGGTCTTCTGGATTGGACGGATCGGAGCACCTGCTGCATTTTTGGAGACGGCGCGGGCGCGGCGGTGCTGGGAGAGGGAGATAATTACCTGGCTTCTGAATTGCACACAAAAGGCGGGGACGAGATCATTTCCATTCCCACCGCCTGGGATAATTCTCCCTTCTATCAGCGGGAAAGAGGAAAGTCCTGCGTCCATATGCAGGGGCAGGAAACCTATAAATTTGCCGTGACCTCCATGGTCAGTGATATCCGCTCCGTCATGGAAAAGGCTGGGATCACCGGAGACCAGGTGAAGGCGGTCATTCCCCATCAGGCCAATTACCGGATCATTCAGGAGGCCAGAAGAAGGCTGCCGGAAATTGCCCCGGAACGTTTTTTTGTGAATATTGAAAGAGTTGGCAACACCTCCTCCGCCAGCGAGCCGATCCTGCTGGACGAGATCAACCGCCAGGGACTTTTGCAGCCGGGAGATCTCATTGTGCTTTCCGCCTTCGGCGGGGGGCTTTCCAGCGCGGCCAGCGTGATTAGATTCTAGATCCTGGACGCTGGATTCTGGATGCCTGCCGCCCGCTCTGATGCGAGCCGTTAGGAATCAGTTGTTGGAAAAGGCAATGGCTTTCTACCCGCCGGTCACTGCTGATCGAGATTCTTCGGCGTTTTTACGCCTCAGAATGACAGTGAGAGAAAATCGCCAGTACGATTTATCTCACTGGCTTCCACTACCTGCTGTCATCCTGAGCAGAAGAGGCAAAGCCTCTTCTCAGTGAAGGATCTCGGTTAGTAGTTGTTAGCGGTTAGTCATTAGTTGTTAGAGAAGGACGGGAGATCATCCCCTTGTCCGAAGTTTGAAAAAAGGAGCGTTTTCCATGATAAAAACACCTCTTTGTGAGCTTTTGGGGATCGAGTATCCCATTTTCCAGGGCGGCATGGCCTGGATCTCTGACGGAAAGCTGGCCGCCGCCGTGTCTAACGGCGGGGGACTGGGCATTATTTCCGCTATGAACGCCAACGCCGAGCATTTGAAAAAGGAGATCGATATTGCCCGCAGCCTGACGGATAAGCCCTTCGGGGTCAACATCATGCTTATGTCCCCCTTTGCCGACGAGGTGGCAAAGCTGGCTGCCGAGGAAAAGGTGGCGGTGGTCACCACCGGCGCGGGAAATCCATCCCGCTATATGGCTATGTGGCTGGAGGCGGGAATCAAAGTGATCCCTGTGGTGGCTTCCGTAGGCATGGCAAAGCTGGTGACAAAGGCGGGAGCTTCCGCCGTGATCGCCGAAGGCGGAGAATCCGGCGGCCATGTGGGAGAGCTTACCACCATGGTGCTGGTGCCCCAGGTGTGCGACGCCACCGACCTGCCTGTTCTGGCAGCCGGCGGCATCGGAGATGGCCGGGGGATCGCAGCGGCGTTCCAGCTGGGGGCGGTAGGCGTGCAGGTAGGCACCCGGTTCCTGGTGGCTGAGGAATGTGGCGTTCATCCCAACTACAAGAAAAAAGTGCTGAAAGCAAACGATATTTCCACCATGGTCACCGGCAAGCGGCTGGGTCATCCGGTACGGCAGATCAAAAACCAGTTTGCCAAGGACTATCTCAAGGCGGAGTACAGCACCATGTCCGACGAGGAGCTGGAAAAGCTGGGCGGTGGTGCTTTGTACCGTGCCGCCGTTGAGGGCGATGAAAAAACCGGCGATTTCCTGGCCGGGCAGATCGCCGGTATGGTCAATAGAGAGCAGCCTGCCGCCGAGATCATTCGGGAGATGTTCTGTGAAGCGGAGGAAGTGCTGAAAACCGCCGGACGCTGGCTGCACTGAGTCTCCGGGTTTTATGGGAGGATCTGACGATGATAGGTGAAATCATAATCGGCGTTCTTCTTACTTTTCTCAGTTTTGTGATCCTGTATTTTGTGATCAAAGGCGCAGTGAGAGAAGGAGTGAAGGAAGCATACGGCGATCTGACTGTTCAGGTTCAGCTTCGGCAGATAACAGCTGCCGGGATCAAAGAGGCAAGGAAAGATTTGGAAAAGGAAACGAAAAAAGATGAGTAAAATTGCGTTTTTATTTTCCGGGCAGGGGGCGCAGTATCCCGGCATGGGAAAATCCCTGTATGAAGAAAGTTCTGCCGCGAAAAAGGTGTTTGACACGGCGGATAAAATACGCTCCGGTACATCGGAGCAGTGCTTTACGGGTGCTTTGGAGGAGCTTTCCGTCACAAAAAACACCCAGCCCTGTCTGTACTGTGTAGACTTGGCGGCGGCCAGAGCTTTGGAGGAAGCGGGGATCCACGCCGACTTCGCGGCTGGTTTTTCTTTGGGAGAAGTGGCCGCCCTGACCTTTGCGGGAGCCTTTTCTGAAGAAAACGGCTTTGCTTTTGTGACAAAGCGGGCAGAGGCCATGCAGGAGGCGGCGGAGCAAAATCCCGGCGCTATGGCGGCTGTACTGAAGCTCCCCAATGAAACGGTAGAAAAGCTGTGTGAAGAATTTTCCCGGGTCTGGCCCGTGAACTATAACTGTCCCGGACAGCTGGTGGTTGCCGGGGAGCAGGAGGAGCTTGCCCGGTTTTGCGCCAGAGTGGGCGAAGAAGGGGGCAAGGCCGTTCCTCTGGCAGTCAGCGGTGGATTTCATTCTCCGTTGATGGACAGCGCGGCGAAGAAGCTGGAAACGGCCCTCAGGGAAATTCCCGTGCAAAAGCCCGGGCTTCCTGTTTATGCCAACTTTACGGCTGCTCCTTATGGAGAAGCCGTGCGGGAACTGCTTGTTTCTCAGGTGAAAAGCCCGGTACGTTGGCAGGAAACTGTGGAGGCCCTGGCAGCAGAGGGTGTGGATACCTTTGTGGAGTGCGGCGCGGGAAAGACCCTGTGCGGCCTGGTGAAAAAAACCATCAAAGACGCCCGGATCTTCCGGGTGGAGGACATAGAAACATTGAAGGCCGCTGTGGAAGCTCTGAAGGGCTGAGGCGGTAAACCGAAAGGAAGATACGAATATGAAGCTGGAAGGGAAAATTGCGCTGATCACAGGCGGCTCTCAGGGCTTGGGCAAGGCCATTGCCCTGAAGCTGGCGGAAAACGGAGCCGATATCGCGGTAGTCTATGTAGGGCCTGAGGAGCCTGCCTTGGAAACCTGCCGGGAGATCGAGGCCATGGGCCGCCGGGTAAAATCCTATGTCTGCGATGTGCGGGACGAACAGGCGGTGGAAGCCACTGTGGAAATGGTAAAGGCCGACCTGGGCAAGGTGGATATTCTGGTCAATAACGCCGGCGTTACCCGGGACGGATTGATGGTGGGCATGAAGGATCAGGATTACGATCTGGTGCTGGATATCAACCTAAAGGGCGCATTCCATATGACCCGGGCCTGCTACCGTGACTTTATGCGGAAAAAGGCGGGAAAAATCATCAATATCAGCTCCATCGCGGGCTTGGTGGGCAATGTGGGCCAGGTGAACTATGCCGCTTCCAAAGCGGGGCTGATCGGCATGTCCAAATCCATCGCCAAGGAGCTGGGCAGCCGGGGCGTTTGCTGCAACTGTATTGCCCCCGGCTTTATCGCCACGGATATGACGAAGGATATCAAAGAGGATAATCCCCTGCTGCAGCAGGTTCCCATGAGAAAGATGGGAACGCCGGAGGATGTTGCCAATGTGGCGCTGTTCCTGGCTTCCCCGGAATCTGACTATATCACCGGAGAAACCATCCGGGTGGACGGTGGACTTGCGATTTAGTAGTTAGCTGTGAGTAGTTGGTTGTTAGATAGGATCAAGGGCTGATTAGTGGTTAATTGTGAGTGGTTGGATATTAGAGAGGGGTAAGTTCTAACGGCTAATCACTAACGACTAACAACTAGGATTCGGAAGGAGTGACCCGCGTGAGACGTGTTGTAATTACGGGAATGGGAGCGATCACGCCCATTGGGAACAGTGTTCCCGAATTTTGGGAAAGCTTGAAAGCAGGGCGCTGCGGCATTGGCCCCATTACCAGGTTTGATACTTCGGATTACAAGGTGAAAGTGGCGGCGGAGGTCAGGGAGTTTGACCCTCTGCAATACATGGAAAAGGGAGATGTGCGAAAGTACGATCTTTTCTGCCAGTATGCTCTGGCGGCCGCCGGGCAGGCAGTGGAGGAAAGCGGTGTGAAAGGTACGCTGCCTCCGGAGAGGATCGGCACCTATTTTGGCTCCGGCATCGGCGGCATCAGTACCTTTTCCGAGCAGCATCAGGCATTGTTGGAGAAGGGGCCTCACCGGGTCTCCCCGTTTTTTATTCCCGCGCTGATCGTCAATATGGCGGCAGGCCTGATCGCCATTAAGCATAATTTCCAGGGGGAGGCGCTGCCGGTAGTCACTGCCTGCGCCACCGGAAACAATGCCATTGGCGAGGCGTACCGGGCTATTAAGCACGGCTATCTGGACGCTGTGCTGGCAGGAGGCGCGGAGGCCGCGATCCTGCCGGTAGGAGTGGCGGGCTTTTCCAATATGAAGGCCCTTTCCACTACAGAGGACCCTGCCGCTGCCTGTGTTCCCTTTGACGGCAGGCGGAACGGCTTTGTCATGGGCGAAGGAGCCGGGGCCCTGATGCTGGAGGAATATGAGCACGCAAAAGCCAGAGGCGCAAATATTTATGCGGAGCTGTGCGGCTATGGCGTTACCTGTGACGCCCATCATATCACCGCCCCCCATCCGGAGGCTATCGGCGGTGCGGCGGCCTTGAAAATGGCTTATGACGAGGCTGGCGGTTGTGCCGATCCCGCAAGGATCTATGTAAACGCTCACGGTACCAGTACCCCCCTGAATGATTCCAGCGAGACTCTGGCTATCAAAAAGGGTCTGGGGGAAGAAGCTGCCCGCAAGTGCATGGTAAGCTCCACCAAATCCATGACAGGCCATATGCTGGGCGCCGCCGGAGCTGTGGAGGCCATTGCCTGTGCTCTGGCGGTGAAGGAAAATCTGGTTCCTCCCACCATCGGCTACAAAGAGCCGGACCCCGCCTGTGATTTGGACTATGTGCCGAACACAGCCAGAAAGGCTCCGGTAGACCTGGCCCTTTCCGCTTCCCTGGGCTTTGGCGGTCACAATGCGTATCTGGCTTTCAAAAAGGCGGAGTAAGACTACGGTATTTTTGAAAATCCTTATAAAAAGGAGTTTTACCTTATGGATATAAAAAATATTAAAGAGCTGGCCCGTATCATGAAGGAAAATGATCTGACCTCTCTGGAACTACAGGAGGAGGGAGCCTCCATAAAGCTGGAGCGGAAGCAGGAAATTGCTGCCGCGCAGTCTGCTTCTTTGCCCGGTACGGCGCAGAAGGCTTCTTCTCCTTTTACTCCGGCAGGCGCTGAGTTAAGCGCCCCACAGAAAGAGGGAACGGTAGTGGTTTCTCCCACGGTGGGGGTGTTTTACGCGGCGGCATCTCCGGACAGCAAACCCTTTGTAGAGGTGGGAGACACGGTGAAGAAGGGGGATACCCTTTGTATCATCGAGGCAATGAAGCTGATGAATGAGATCCCCGCCGAAGCAGACGGCACCATAGCGGAGATCTGCGCGGCAAACGGCCAGGTGGTGGAATACAACCAGCCCTTGTTCCGCATTGTGTAAAATCAGAGTGGAGAGATTACTATGAACAAGGAAGAAATCAAGAAAATTCTGCCTCACCGGGAGCCCATGCTGCTGGTAGACGAGGTGGAGCTGATCGATGGAAAGGCCCACGGGAAATGCCATATTCGGGGAGACGAATATTTTTTACAGGGTCATTTTCCCGGAAATCCGGTAGTGCCCGGCGTGATCCAGTGTGAAATGATGGCGCAGTCAGCCTGTGTTCTGCTTTTGGAAGAAGCCCAGGGAAAAACCCCCATGTTTACCGGACTTGACAAGGTAAAGTTCCGGGGGCAGGTAAAGCCGGGAGATACCCTGGAAACAGAGTGTGAGCTGCTGCGGCAGAGAGGAGCCTTCTATTTTGCCAAGGGCACGGGAAGGGTAAACGGCAAGGTTTGTGTCAGCGCGGAGTTTTCTTTTGCGTTGGTGGATGTTAGTAATTAGTTATTAGATGTTAGTTGTTAGAGAAGGGCGCTGTGATTTCTGTCATCTCTGAGAAGAAGATTCTGCGAGTTTTTATGAAGTGCTGAAGAGTCTCGGTTTTAGCATACCAGCGAGTACTAAGCCCTTTTCATCTGCCAGTTGCTGCTCACCGAAATTCTTTGTCACTGTGTTTCTCAGAATGGCAGTAAGCAGTGATTATTAACCTAGAAATGCCATCAAAGCTCTGCGGTTTTTGAAGCCGTGGGTTTTCCGAAAGGGTGAATCGGATTGTTCACTAAAATTCTTATTGCCAACCGGGGCGAAATCGCAATTCGCGTGATCCGGGCCTGTAAGGAAATGGGAATTTCCACCGTTGCGGTGTATTCCGAGGCGGATCAGGATTCTCTTCATGCCGCCATGGCGGATCAGGCAGTGTGTATTGGCGGCGCGAAAGCGGAGGAAAGCTATCTGGATATCCGGCGGATTATCAGCGCGGCGCTGGCCACGGGGGCTCAGGCCATTCATCCCGGCTATGGATTTTTAGCGGAAAACCCGGAGCTTGCCCGGCAGTGTAAACAGTACGGCTTGGTATTTATCGGCCCCTCGGCGGAGGTGATCTCCCAAATGGGGGATAAGGATCACGCCAGGCGGCTGATGCGGGAAAACGGTGTTCCCGTAACGCCGGGTACCGATTTATTGCAGGACTGGAAGGAAGCAAAGGAAAAGGCGGAGCGTATTGGCTATCCGGTGCTGATCAAGGCCAGTGCCGGCGGCGGCGGAAAAGGTATCCGTTTGGTCAATACCCCGGAAGAGATGGAACGCGCCTTTCTCACCGCTTCCGGTGAAGCGGAAAAGGCCTTCGGGGACGGCAGAGTTTATCTGGAAAAATATCTGGATCCGGTAAAGCATATTGAAGTGCAGCTTTTAGCGGACGAAGAAGGAAATGTTGTCTGCCTGGGAGAGCGGGAATGCTCCATTCAGCGGAATAACCAAAAGCTCATTGAGGAAGCGCCCTCTCCGGGGGTTTCCAAAGAGCTTCGGGCAAAGCTGATGGAAACAGCCGCAAAGGCCGCAAAGGCCGCGGGCTATGTCAATGCCGGAACGGTGGAATTCCTGCTGGATCGGGAGAAAAATTTCTATTTTATGGAAATGAATACCCGCCTGCAGGTGGAGCATCCTGTTTCCGAGCTGGTCACAGGTATAGATATCGTAAAATGGCAGATCCGTATTGCGGCAGGTGTGCCGCTGGATTTCTCGCAGGAGGATATTCACGTGCGGGGCGCCGCCATCGAATGCAGGGTCAATGCCCTGGGTGCCGGAAGAGTGGAATTTCTGCATATTCCCGGCGGGCCATGGGTGCGGTTTGACACCTTTTTGTACCAGGGATATGAGATCCCTCCCTATTACGACTCCATGCTGGGGAAAATGATCGTTTATTCTTCCACCCGGGAGGAAGCCATCCGCAAAATGCAGGCCGCCCTGTGTGAACTGCTTGTGGACGGCCCCAAAAATAATATTGAAGATCAAATCGGCATCGTGCGGGACGAACGGTTCCGCAAAGGCGATTACTATACAGATTTTATGCGTAATTTTAAACCGACGGAATGATGATCCGGAGAGAAAGGAGCACTGGCGCTTATGAATTTGATGGGACTTTTCCGTTCCCCCCAGAATGAGCTGGAAAAAGGGGGAACTGAGGCAGAGAACAGCGGGATCCGCAACGCCTGCCCGCACTGCGGTGTGCTGCTGCCCCTTTCCGAGCAGCAGGAAAACATGAATGTATGCACCGCCTGCGGCTATCATTTTCGGGTAGGCCCCAGAGAGCGCATTACGTATCTTGCCGATGAGGAAACCTTTCAGGAACTGTACGAGGAGCTGAAAAGCAAGGATATTCTGGGTTTTCCCGGTTATGATCAGAAGCTTAGAAACGCGAAGCTTGCTTCCCGGGAACGTGAGGGAGTAGTGTGCGGCACGGCGAAAATAGAGGGAGAGCCTTGCGCTTTATTTTTCATGGATCCCAATTTCATGATGGGCAGCATGGGTACCGTGGTGGGGGAAAAGATCACACGGCTTTTTGAATACGCCACGGCGGAAAGCCTGCCTGTGGTGGGCTATACCGTTTCCGGCGGGGCCAGAATGCAGGAGGGGATTCTTTCTCTCATGCAGATGGCGAAAACCAGCGCGGCGGTAAAACGCCACAGCGAAGAAGGAAATTTTTATCTCACGGTACTGACAGATCCCACCCTCGGGGGAGTCACTGCCAGCTTTGCCATGGAGGGAGATATCATCATGGCGGAGCCGGGAGCCACAGTGGGCTTTGCAGGGGCCAGAGTGATCGAGCAGACCATTCGCAAAAAGCTGCCCCAGGGCTTCCAGAAGGCGGAATTTCTGCTGGAGCACGGGTTTGTGGATCTGATCGTGCCGCGGGCCCAGCAGAAAGAAATGATCGCAAGGCTATTGCGGCTGCATCAGAAAGGGGGCGCGGGAAAGTGAGCGCTTATGAAAAGGTGCTTTTGGCAAGAGCCAAGGGACGGCCTACCGGGCTTTCTTATATCGAGCAGATTTTTGAAGAGTTTACTGAGCTGCACGGGGACCGCCGGTATGCGGATGATCCCGCCATTGTAGGAGGCATTGCCTCTCTGGAGGGCCGGCCTGTTACAGTGATCGCCATGGAAAAGGGCGGAGACATGAAAGATAAGGTGCGCAGAAATTTCGGTGCTCCCAACCCGGAGGGCTATCGAAAGGCTTTGCGGCTCATGAAACAGGCGGAAAAATTTCACCGGCCGGTAATTTGCTTTGTAGATACCTCCGGGGCCTTTTGCGGCATGGGCGCAGAGGAGCGGGGCCAGGGTCAGGCCATTGCGGAAAACCTGATGGAAATGGCAAATCTGAAAACCCCGGTGATCTCAATTTTGATCGGCGAGGGCGGAAGCGGCGGAGCTTTAGCCCTGGCCTTGGCGGATCAGGTGTGGATCTTGGAAAACGCTGTGTATTCCGTGATCTCCCCGGAGGGCTGCGCAAGCATTCTCTGGAAGGACGCCAAAAAGGTAAAAGAGGCGGCGGAATGCCTGCGGATCACCGCCCAGGATATGGAAGAGCTGGGCGTGGTGGAAAAGGTGATCCCGGAGGATAAAGAGCCGGAAATTACCTATGAGCAGCTGAAGGCGGCTCTGCTGGAAGCGCTGCCGGAGCTTTGCGGCCTTTCTGCGGAAGAGCTGCTGCAAAAGCGATATGAGCGGTTTCGGAAATTTTAAAAATAAAACAGGCGGCGGTGAGTGAAACCGCCGCCTGTTTTATGCTACAAGTGAAAACATTCCCTGGGCCATATATTTTTGTGATTTACCGCTTACCCCTTTGGTTTCCCTGAACGGAAAACAAAGCAAGTGTCGTCTTTTTTGGAGGATCTCGGTTACTGCTTACCAACGCCCTCTCCGTCACGGCTTCGCCGTGCCACCTGTCTCACCTATCGGTTCGGTCAGCGCTGGACGATTCCCACTGGGAATCAGCGCCCCAAAGGGAGA
>CAMVYG010000065.1 GCA_947171615.1 uncultured Clostridia bacterium | reverse complement strand
GTCTAATCTCTGCGACGCCACCACACCGGAAAGAATCTCAAATTCTCTTTGACAGGGAAGCTCCACCTCCATACCGGAAGTCACGCGAACGCCTGTACGTCCAATCTTTTTCAGATTTTGAAGAAAATAAGACTCCATTTCTCTGCGGATAAAGGCTACACAGCGCCCCTGTCCCGCCAGAATATCCCCTATCACATCACGCTCAATCCCCAAGGCCATAAACGACCCCAAAAAATCACGGTGAGAAAGAGAATCGGCTTCCCGAAAGAGAAAAGTCAAAGGAACAAGCGGAAATTCTTCCTCCCGGGGTTCCATATAATCCGGGAACAGCCCCAAGAGCTTCCGCTCCGCTTCCTCATAACCGCCCCAGAAAATCCAGTTTGCTTCTCTGCTTTTCTTTAGAGCTGTTTCACAAACGGCAGCCTCCCCTTCATCCAGAAAGCCCAAAAAGCAGGGCCTCTTCCGGGAAAGGGATATTGCATCCCGCAGCTTTGCCAATAAAAGTGTTTCTGCTTCTTTTCCCATCGCTCAGAAATAGATTCCGCTGCTTTCCAGCTCGTCCAGAACATCATCGCCCATCACATCCACATTATAAGGGGTGACGATCACAATATTCGCCGCAATAGGCTTTAGCTTTCCGTTATTGGCATAAGCCACGCCGCTTAAAAAGTCTACAATGCGCCTGGAAGCTTCCTTATCCGTCTTTTCCAGGTTCAACACCACTGTATGACGCTTCAGCAGCTCGTCGGCAATATTACGCGCTTCCTCTCCAAAAGAGGTAGGCTTAAACACCACCATCTGGAGCTGAGACTTGGCACTGAAATTTACCACCTTGTTTTCCCGAGGGTCGGTACGGGTGGAAAAAGAGGCATAAGAAGAACGCCTGGACTCGCCGTAATCGTCGTAGTCCTCGTCCTCCTGTTCTTCATCGTCATAATAATCTTCATACTCATCATCCGGCGGCCTGATCAGCCTTTGAAATTTATCACGGAGATTTGCCATTTCACCATTCACCATCCCTATTGCTTAATCGATGCTTCATTTTCTCTTTCCAAACAGCGCTGAGCCAACCCGCACCATTGTGGAGCCGCACTCGATCGCCGCCGAAAAATCTGAAGACATACCCATGGACAGACAATCCATAAATACATTATCCAATTTTTTGGCCGCTATGTCAACATAATATTGTCTCATGGAAGAAAAATACTGAAAAAGTCTGCTTTTATCTTCGCAATCGGGAGGAATCGCCATCAACCCGCGGACTGTGATTCCCGGCTGCTCTCGAAGCTGATCTATAAACTCCGGCAATTCTTCCGGCAAAATCCCGCCCTTGCTTTCTTCCCTTCCGATATTGACCTCCACCAGCACGTTCATATGCGCTTTTTCCCGCACACACAGCCGGGAAATTTCAGAAGCCAGCTTAAGGCTGTCTACTGACTGAATACAGCTGACCTTGTGCACAAGATATTTCACCTTGTTGGTTTGCAGCCTGCCGATAAACTGCAGATCACAGGACAGAGCGCTCAGATTGTCGTATTTTTCCAAAAGTTCCTGTACCCTGTTTTCTCCCACACAGGTGATACCGCGCTCCACAGCGTGCCGGATCACTTCTGCCGGAACGGTCTTGGTAGCCGCAAGAAGCGTAATGCTTTCCGGAGACTTTCCTGCTTTTTCTGCCGCCTTTTCTATATCTTCCGCTATACGTTTATAATTTTCATCGAAGTCCTTACAGCGGTCATTGTACTGGTTTTCCATCATACAGATCAGTTCCTTCCACTACAACATTGTCATAAAGCTGAATGGTAGACTCTGTTACCAGCGCTTCCTGTTCCTCATCGCTCAGTTCCGTTTTGCAAATCGCATAACCGTTTACGGTTTTATCCGTAAAGATCTGCACAAACTCCAGCTGCCGCCCGTTTTGAATGTAAACGCCCTTAACATTTTCCTTGACTTTTTCTACCTGATTTCCAAACTCATCAATTTCCGTGTAAGTCACATCGGAAAACCGCAAGGCCCGTTCGCTGACCAGTACGCCGGAATATGTATGCACATTGACCTGCACAGTCTCATTGCGTACAGAAGCAATATCGGAATCCATATAGGAGCATTCAAAAACTACTGCGGTATCGCCTGTTTCGCTGTCCCTGTTTTTAGCCACTACTACAGCCGGAATGGTTTCCGTGCTGGCTAAGGGAATATCCAGAGACACCTCTTCCACATCTTCAAAACGCCAGATCGCATTATCTGAAAACACACAGACAAGATACCAGTTAAAATCAGAACATATTTTTCCCACGGAAGAGCCCAGACCTGTTCCCCGCTCTCTTCCAAGCAAATCCCTTACGGTATCGGGCGAAATCTCCCGTATCGTTGAAACGTCTACCACGTTTTCAAAACCATCGGTGCTGCTGATAAAGTAGCCGGCGCCCGGAGAACGAATACTGGATATTGCCTCCCCGGCGGAAAGGGCAATTTGATTCTTTTCTTCTTCCAATGTCTGGATTCGCAGTTGATAATCCTCTGCGCTTTCTTCCCCGGTGATCAGCTGCTT
This sequence comes from uncultured Clostridia bacterium, assembly GCA_947171615.1. Lineage (GTDB taxonomy): Bacteria > Bacillota > Clostridia > Oscillospirales > Acutalibacteraceae > Acutalibacter. The sequence continues at coordinate 7,903 of CAMVYG010000065.1, read as the reverse complement.
TCGATTCAACACGGTCTGTAAATTTTCTTTCAACTCCGAAATTTCGGAAAAATTATTATTTCTGGTTTCAGAAAAAATTCCACCAATTGCAGAATAGATCTGTGTGCTGATCATGGAAGGATTGGCGGCAAAAAAATCAGCCGGTTTGGAAAGAAGCTGTAAATTTGCAATTTCCCGATCAATTCGGTCAATTTTGTTTTGCGCCGCCGCATCGTTTTCACTGGTAAAAATATCGGCGATCACACCACCCTGAGATACCCGGGTGCCATCCGCAACCCGGTAAGTCAAAACGCCGTTATAGGAATCGGTAATAACCTTTTCATCCCGAATGGCAAATCCCTTGGCCTGTAAGGTATCGGAAACGGTTCCATACATGGCGGTTTCTGTTACAATTCCTTTATGATTGGAAAGATAAACCTGATATCCCACATAAATCAGCAGCAGAAAAGTGAGTACCGCCGCAGCAAGCGTTTGTATCTTTTTACTGTTCACAGTCGGCCTCTCCTTTCTCTTTTCTGAATTCTTCTACCAAAAGAGCGCCTTCCTGCATAAGCTCTTCCGGATTTTCCCAATCATCCTGATACAGGAACCGAATATCCTGTTCCCGACGAAACCAGGTAAGTTGCCTTTTGGCATATCTTCGGCTTTCCCGCTTCATGTTTTCCACTGCTTCCTGAAGAGACAGCTTGTTTTCAAAATAAGGGAATAATTCCTTATAGCCAATGGCCTGTGCGGCTGTGGGCAGTACAGAGCGGTCAGCACAAAAACGATAAAAACGTTCCGCCTCTTCCAAAAGGCCTTGTTCCATCATCTTATCTACACGTCTGTCGATCCGGGCATACAGCTTTTCCCTGTCTCGAAAGGAAACACAGAGCATCAAGCTGCGATAGGGCGAAACGGCGCTTTGGGAGCGCTCTGCCTGCTTTGAAAATGGCTCCCCCGTGAGCTTACAATACTCCAGCGCCCGAATCACGCGTTTTATATTGTGGGGATGAATCTCCTCGGCAGAAATCGGATCCAGGCTTTGCAGTTCCCGATAAAGAGTTTCCGCACCCTCCTGCTCCGCCCGAAAAAGCAATTCCTGCCGCAAGGCTTCGTTCCGGCAGTTTTCTTCAAAGGAAAACCCTCTTAAAAGACTTCTGGCATAAAGCCCGGTTCCGCCTACAAGAAACGCCTGCTTTCTCTTGCTGGTAACTTCGTGAATCGTTTCAGCCGCCAAGCTCACATAGTCAGAAACGCTAAAGGAAGTCTCCCAATCCAAGAAAGAAACCAGATGGTGCGGCACCTGTCCTTGCTCTTCTGCCGTTGGCTGGGCCGTGCCGATCGGAAGGCCGCGATAGATCTGCATAGAGTCACAGGAAATGATCTCTCCATTAAATTTTTTTGCAAGCGCAATGCCTAAAGCTGTTTTCCCAGCGGCTGTGGGCCCCACCACCGCTACAACAGGGATCTTCTTTTCCATATTTCGGATCTTACGCCTCCTAGCTGCGGCCAAACTGGCGCTCAATTTCCCGGCGCTTCAAAAGGATATACACAGGCCGTCCATGAGGGCAATAACGCACCTGGGGATTTTTTTCCAACTCCTCAGCCAGAGAAATCAGTTCCTCTCTGGTGGTCAGATCCCCCGCCTTCATTGCGGCCCGGCATGCAATATTATGGTATACCCAATCCATATGCTCCGTAGTGAAGTCCCTTTTAAAGGAAGCGAGATATCCCGCAATTTCCAAAATGGAATCGGCAGCGTCTCCACCGTCTAAAAGCAATGGTACAGAACGAACCAATACCGTTCCTCTGCCAAAATCCTCCACTTCAAAGCCGGCCTCCAAAAGCTCTTCTCTCCGGGTAAGCACGGCAGAATATTCTTCCTGATCTAACGTTACGGCAACCGGTTCCAAAAGAGTCTGCGACTCTCCACTTTGTCCCAGTCCCTTCAGCTTTTCATAAAGCAGGCGTTCGTGGGCTGCGTGCTTATCAATCAGCATCAGCTCTTCATCACTGTATTCCACAATGATATAGGTACCAAACGCCTCGCCTAAAATTCTGGAATGGAACTCTTTCAATAAGGGTTTAGGCTGTTCCCGGGAAACTACAGCAGCTTGCTCCTGCTTTGGTGTGTTCGGCATCTTTACAGTTTCCAACGGGAGTGTTTCTTTTTCTGTAGAAGGGGCCGATAAATCAGGTTTTTCCGGAACAACTGTAAAAGGCGGTTCCTCCGGCTCTAAAACACGCTGTGCAAAAGATTGGAAAGAATCCCTTTCCTGTACGCTGTCCCGCAGCAGTGTTGCCCTCTGAACACTGGGAGAAGTGACAGGAACAACAGGCTTTCCCGGCACTGGAAGTTTTATTTGCTCATGCTTTTCCAAAACAGGCACATAAGGCTGTACAGCGGGGCGCTTCAGCTCCATAACTTTTGGTGCGTCCCCGGCGTTCAGCGCGGATTTGACAGCGTGGTATACCGCGTCAAAAACAGGCCTTTCATTGACAAACCGCACTTCCAGCTTCGCAGGGTGCACATTGACGTCCACTGCGCCAAAGGACAGAGAAAGGTGCAGTACACAGGCAGGGAACTTCCCCACCATAATAGAACCCTTATAAGCTTCCTCCAAAGCGGCCATTGCCGTACGACTGCGAATATAGCGGCCGTTGATAAAGAAATTCTGCATGGATCGGTTCGGCCTGCTTCCGGAGGGCTTACTGATATAACCGCTTACCTTGACATGCTCATATTCATAGCTTACCGGCGCTAAAGAAGACAGGAATTCCTTCCCGTATACGCCATAGATCGCAGAAGACAGCTTGCTGTCTCCCGGCGTGCGAAGCTGTTCCTTACCATCCCGGATAAAGCGAAAAGAAATTTCAGGGTGAGAAAGAGCCAGCTTATCGATCACTCCGGCTACCGCATTCCCTTCTGTGGAATCTTTTTTCAAAAATTTCATACGGGCGGGAGTATTATAAAATAAGTCCCGAATCAGGATCGTGGTGCCTTCCGGACAACCGGCTTCCTCCATCAAAGGCTCTTCCTCTCCACCGCACACATGGCGAACTCCAGTTTCCTCCTCCGCTGTTTTGGTAAGAAGCTCCACATGGGATACAGCGGAAATAGAAGCCAGCGCTTCACCGCGAAAGCCCAGAGTCATAATAGAATCCAGGTCGTCCTGCCGGGTGATTTTACTGGTGGCATGCCTTAAAAAAGCAGTGGGAACATCTTCTTTGGAAATTCCGCAGCCGTTATCCGTCACACGCATGAAAGTGATGCCGCCCCGGCGAATCTCTACCGTGATCACGCTGGCGCCTGCGTCCATGGAGTTTTCCACCAGTTCCTTAATTACGGAAGAAGGGCGCTCCACCACTTCTCCTGCCGCGATCAGCTCTGCGATTTGCTTTTCCAAAACTTGTATTTTCGGCATCTGCATCCCCCTTTCCAAAACATTTTCCTAATTTAAATTCTTAGCTCTCTTTTTTCTGCAAGAAGAATCGACTGCCGCAGACAGTCCCGGTTTTCTTTAAAAAATCCGGAGAAAGAATAGCCGCCTTTTCGGTAAACTTTATGAAAAGCAGCCCACACCCAAAAACAGGTAAAATCCATCAGCAGCTTTCTTGCAAAAACCGCTGCTGCCCCATTTTTAAAGCGGCTTAAAGTATAGGACTGAAAAATAACGTGCGGAACTTCGTCCTCCAGCATCTGCTTACAAATGCTTTTCAGTGCTTTGGAATCTGTGCAGCGTGCCAAGGCGCTGTAGTAAGTAAGTGCGATCATTTCGGCGGTCACCAGTACAGTCACTTCACACCGCAAACCACCCAACCGCCGCAGCCGCCGAAAAATACGATCCAAAAAGGAGCGGGGCAGCTCGGGTACTTTATAAAAAGCCATATACTGCTTCAAATAAGCAGAGTGAAAATTTTCTTCCTTGATAAATAAATTCATAGCCTGCTCGTACTCGGGCAGATCGTGCTTTTTACTAAAAGCTGATACCGCAGACCGCAAAAATCTGCCATCGGAGCCTTCTCCCTTTTGAAAGGCCCGAATCGATGGAAAAATCAGCGCCTGCGTCTCTTGATCCAGCTCTTTTTCTTCGGAAAAATCTATTTTCAGTCTTTCCCTATCATTCTGTGTAAAATGAGAAAGCCAGTCCTGATAGGAAAATCCGCACAGCTCAGAGTTTAAGTCCACCATTGTCTCCGCCTCTTATTTCAGCATATTGCAAAGCTCAAACAACGCGTTCATACATTCGATCGGCGTTAAAGTGTTCACATCTAAAGCACGGAGCTTTTGAAGCACTTCACCGTCTACAGAATCCATGGTAAGCTGTATGGGTTCTTCCGCAAACCGCTCTGCCGTACCATGGGGCACTTCTCCACCCTCTCCATGCTCCAAATCATTGAGCACCTGCTTTGCCCGCTTGATCACCTTCTCCGGTACGCCGGCAAGCTTTGCCACCTCAATACCAAAGCTGTCGTCTGCGCCGCCGCGAACAATTCTGCGCAAAAAGGTGATATCATCGCCTTTCTTTTTTACGGCAATATTGAAATTCTTTACACCGGGTAAAATCGCTTCCAGCTCTGTCAGCTCATGGTAGTGAGTGGCAAAAAGAGTTTTTGCTCCCACAAGCTTTTTATCCTGCACATATTCCAGAACGGCTCTGGCAATGCTCATGCCGTCAAAAGTTGAGGTGCCTCTTCCAATCTCGTCAAAAATAATCAGGCTGTTTGCCGTGGCGTGCTTCAGGATCTCCGCCACCTCCGACATTTCAATCATAAAAGTAGACTGACCGGCTGAAAGATCATCCGATGCGCCCACGCGGGTAAAAATGTGGTCTACAATACCGACCTCGGCAACTGCCGCGGGCACAAAGCAGCCAATTTGAGCCATAATGGTAATGATGGCGATCTGCCGCATATAGGTGGATTTTCCCGCCATATTAGGGCCGGTAATGATTGCCACGCGATTGTCGTTCATATCCATATCCACGTCGTTTGGCACAAAAGGCGCGTCTTGCAGCAGCGCCTCCACCACCGGGTGACGGCTGTCCTTCAAATAGAGCTTACCGCTGAGATTGATCACCGGGCGGGTATAGTCGTTTTTCACGGAGACAGTGGCAAAGGAAGCCAGAACATCCAAAGCCGCCACAGCCTTGGCGGCTGCCTGCACCCTGGAAAGCTGTGCCGCCACATGACGGCGGATCTCCTCAAAAAGACGGCTCTCCAAAGCTACAGACTTATCGTGCGCCCCTAAAATGCGGTTTTCCAGATCCTTTAACTCCTGGGTGATATACCGCTCTCCGTTTGTCAGGGTCTGCTTGCGGATATAGTCCTCCGGCACCTGGTTTTTGTAGCTGTTGGAAACTTCTATGTAATAACCGAACACACGGTTATAGCCTGTTTTCAGCTTGGGGATTCCTGTGCGTTCCCGTTCTCTTGCTTCCACTGCGGCCACCAGTTCCGTACCGCCGTTCATATCGTGACGAATGGCATCCAGTTCCTGATGGTAGCCTTCCCGGATGATACCACCCTCACGAATGGTAAAAGGCGGATCGTCCACGATGGATTCGTCAATCAACTGCGCCACATCCTCCAGGCTGTCGATCTCCCGATCAAGAGTTTGCAGAAGTGTGGCTTCACAGCCGCTCAAAACAGCCTTCAGGCCCGGCAGCTTTTTCAAAGTGGCACAGAGAGAACGAAGCTCTCTGCCGTTTGCGGAACCATATACGATCCGTGTCATAATACGCTCCAGATCGTAGATCCCGGTTAGTTGCCCGGAAAGCTCGTCCAAAATCTGTGGAGAGCTGTACAGCTCTTCCACAGCGTTCTGCCGCAGGGTGATCTGCGCAGGGCTTAAAAGCGGCTGCTCCAGCCAGGCTTTGATCAGGCGCTTTCCCATTGCCGTTTTGGTGCGGTCCAGCACCCACAAAAGAGAACCGCGCTTTTCCTTGTTGCGCATGGTTTCTGTCAGTTCAAGATTCCGCCGGGCAGTGATATCCAGCCCCATTGCGGTAGACTCTAAATCTATCTCCACCTCGCTGAGCCGTTCCAGTCCATTGATCTGAGTTTGAGCCAAATATTCCAAAAGGGCGTTTAAGGAAAGCACCGTCAAAGGCTTATCCGATAAAAGCAGCTCCGCCATGCTTTTTCCAAATTGCCGGGAAACTCTTTCCTCCGCAGCCGGAAGCTCCCGATACAGGGAAAGCTCCATACACTCCACGGAAGCATGCAGCCTGTCCCGGATAAAAGGGCCGAAGCATCGGAAGCTGTGATCTGATCTGCGTAAAGCTCTCCGGTAGAAACATCGGCAAAGCAAAGCCCTACTCCCCCTTCCTGATAGCAGAGAGAACAGATATAATTATTCTTTGTCTCGTCCAGCATACTGTTTTCCAGCACAGTGCCGGGGGTGATCACACGGATCACATCACGCTTGACAAGGCCCTTAACCAGCTTTGGATCTTCCATCTGCTCGCAGATAGCCACCTTATAACCCTTTTCCACCAGCTTGGCAATATATGTCTCCGCGCTGTGAAAGGGCACGCCACACATGGGAGCACGTTCCTCCTGGCCGCATTCCCGTCCGGTCAGCGTGAGCTCCAGCTCCTGGGAAACCGTTTTGGCGTCATTAAAGAACATTTCATAAAAATCTCCAAGGCGAAAGAAAAGTATCGTATTGGGATACTTTTCTTTCATCTCAAAGTATTGTTTCATCATGGGAGAAAAATCCGCCATGTTATTCCCCGATCCTTTCCCTTTCCAAATTCCCGGAAAAACAGTTAATGGCAGCCTGCACAGGAGGAACAGTCGCCGCCGCAGGAAGCCGCATCATAGTCGCAGGTATCGGGGTTCTCCCCGTCCGCGCACAGACCGATAATTGCGGTAACACGCTGCAGGAGCGCATCAAATTCAGCTTTAGCGGCATTGTAACGCGTCATATTCTCATTTGCCATGATCTGAGCATACACGCCTCTGAATTCCTCGTTCAGGCGCTTTAAGGTATCTTCATTCCGATCTTCTTTCTGGGCCTCATTGTTGATGGCCATACGCTTCAGATTGAATTCGCCGATCAACCCCTGCAGCGCCTCGTCCTCGTCACAGACCTGCTGTGCGGAACGCATTGCAATATAGCTTTCCTCGGCCTGAAGCTGCCGTCCCAGTTCTCTTGTCATTTCGATAATATCCATGTTTTATGTCCTCCTTGTAAATTTTTGAACTGACAATTCTCTTTTGTCAGTTGTAAACCAGACCCCGGCCTTTTCCCGCAAAAGCGCTTTGTGGGGCGCTATGTCACTTTTTCCCTCAATTTTGCAGAAATAGATTCCCTCTGCAAAATCTATCCCCATATGTCCGCACCAGTGCTCTATGGTTCCCAGAATATGCTCACACTCCATAGGCCGTGCTCCTGTACGCAGTGCGATACCATAACATCGTTTGTCTGATTTCAACCGAGGGCCGTCCGGATCCGGGTTTGTATCACTGTAAGCGGTACAGCGGTCAATAAAAGATTTTGCTATCCCCGGAACATCTGCCCAATAGGAAGGAGCGGCTATCACCAGCACATCGGCGGCTTCCAGTTTTTCCATCAAAGCCTGCATACTATCCTCAAGCACACATTTTCTTAGTAGTATAACAGGCTTTGCAGCCTTTACAATGCTTTAGTTCAAAATCTCCCAGGCAAAGAAGCTCTGTTTGAACCTCTTTGGGTGCGGCTTCCTGCAGGGTTTTTAAGATTTCCTGAGTGGCTCCATAGTTTTTGGGACTCCAGTTCAGCAGCAGAATTCTCATGACAGCATTTTCCTTCTTTCCATTCTCTTAAAGGCATGATCAGCAAGAGACGCCTTTCAACTGCAGCCCTTTCGCTTCCCTGATCTCCGTCATGGCATATTGACCCACAAGCTCTTTTTCTCCCGGGAACAGTACGATC
>CAMVYG010000064.1 GCA_947171615.1 uncultured Clostridia bacterium | reverse complement strand
GGAACAGCTGCAAAAACGCTTAAACGGGGAGACCCCCAGCAAAAGCGTTGGGCTGATCAATGTTCACGATCGGCTGAAGCTGTATTACGGAGCGGAGTTCGGACTATCGATTTCCAGCGTATTGGGAAAAGGCACTACGGTGACCCTGGCGCTCAAAGAGTAATATCATAAGGGAGGATCGTTATGAATTTCAATATGAAGCAAATCCCCTATTCCATTTACGGTTCCAGCTTGTCTGTGACCGAGGCGGAGTATAAATTCAGCCTGCACAATTGTGCCGAAGTGTTTTCAGACGGCTTAGCAATGGACTTTTGGTTCTGCGATGATGGGTTTCAGCCGGTTTTTGGAAAGGTAACAGCTTCTCCGTCCCATGTTTTGATAGAGGATGGAAACCGGTACGCCCGAATCGTATTGGACGGGACCGATACGGTGTACATAGAGTCCCATGGACTGAAGCTGAAGATCGCCCCCAAAACCGATTGGAATTTCCAGGTTCGCGAGAATCATTACCGTGGCATTTTGGGGAATGACCGCTGTTGCTTTTTCTGCCTGGAAGCCTTGACGGGCACGCTTCAACTAAATGCTGAGGTGCGTGTGAACGAGAGGGGCTATCATCAGCAGTGCCAAAAGGAATATCTGATCAGCGGAGATGAAAACGGGGAGTTCCTTTTTGCCGCCGCAGTTACCGAAGGCGAAAAGGATGTGGCATTCAAACAGCCTGATCTGTCCCGTATCATTTCGGAAAATCAAAAAGCCTGGGAAAGCTTTCTCCAAAATATGCCTGCCGCAGAGGAAAAGTACCGGGATACCGAAGAATTCCTCTGGTATAACATCTGGTCCTGCTTCCTGAAGGGCAAAGGGCTTCTGGCGTATGATACGGTTCTGATGTCAAAAAATTCCATGTGCGCCGTCTGGTCCTGGGATCATTGCTTCAATGCCCTGACCCTGGCGCGGGCTGGATACCAGAAACAGGCGCTGGAACAGTTTTTCAGTGTTTTCGAGCAGCAGTCAGAGGAAGGAAAGCTGCCGGATCTCTTAAATGTAGACCGGGTTTACCGGAGCTTTGTAAAGCCGCCGATTCATGGCTGGTGCCTGATGAAGCTGATGGAATATGGCCCGGTGGAAGACTGCGATCTGGAAAAGGCTTATCACCATCTGGCCCAATGGACAGACTGGCATTTCCGCTATCGCGATACGGATCGGGACGGCATACCGGAATACCTGATGGGGAACGACAGCGGCTGGGATAATTCCACTCTGTTCGATGTAGGTTCCAATATGGAAACGCCGGATTTGCCCGCCTATTTGATAATGCAGATGGAGTGCCTGAAAATCATTTCAGAAAAGCTGGGGAACAGAGAGAACGCCGCTTACTGGCAGCACCGCAGAGATCAGTTGGAGCAGGACTGGATGGCCCACTCTTATCAGGACGGAGCCTTTCATTCTTTTCAGAGTATTACCCATAAAACCCAGGAGCAGGAAACTTCCCTGTTATCCCTTATGCCTCTGGCGCTGGGAAAGGACTTGCCAAAGGATATTCGGAACCGGTTGATCAGCCGGCTGAAGGAACATCATTTAACGCCTTATGGACTGGCGACGGAATCCGTTCACAGTGACCGGTATATGAGCGACGGATACTGGCGCGGGCCGATCTGGGCGCCGTCTACCTATTTGATCACAGACGGATTGTACAGGGCCGGAGAGATCGAGTTGGCTGTAGAGATCGAGAGGCGCTTTTGCGATATGGTGGCGCAGAATGGGGCCTATGAAAACTTTGACGCACAAACCGGAAAGGGCCTGCGGGATATGGGCTATACATGGACCAGCGCCGTGACGGTCTGCATGATGTCGGAATTGCTGGAACGGACTTCACAAAGCCGCGAGAAAGCATAAAACCATTTCAAATTCAGAAGGGAGAAAACAGAATGGCCGGTATAAGAAAAATTCGTGAAACATACGAGAAAAACGGAGGGATCTTTCGTCTGATCCCCACCTTTGTACCCAGGCGCTTCTCTCAGCCCGGCAGACGGCTGAGACTGCACCCGGATGACTATTACGCTCTGGGAACAGACCGGGGAGCCATCAAGGAGCGCTGGTTTTCCAGTGTGATCCAGTGTATGAACGGCGAAAAAACCAGGGAAGACGAAGGGTTCAGCTATGTGTCCTGCTCCAACGATCCGAGAGACCGCTTTACTTTGAAAGAGGCGGTGGAAGAATTGGGCGCGGAGCTGATCGGAAGGTATCTGATGGATACCTATGGCACATGGCCCATGTATTCCAAATTTTTTGATTATGAGGAGCCCCTGTTCCACCACCTGCACCTGGGTTTTGAAGCTGCCGCCGCTGTGGGAAGGCTGGGAAAGCCGGAGGCTTACTACTATCCGCCCCAATACAACAATGTGCCCGGAAAGTTCCCTCATACCTATTTCGGTTTTCATTCCGATGTGACGCCGGAGCAGGTAAAGGAACGCCTTGCCCATTACGAAACAGAGGACACCCGGATCACAGAGCTGTCCAGAGCGTATCGCATTCAGCTGGGCACCGGCTGGTATACGCCTCCCGGAGTTCTCCACGCTCCCGGTTCATACCTGACCTATGAGCCCCAGTGGAATTCCGACGTCAATTCCGTCTATGAGAATATTGTGGACGGAGAGGTGTACCCGTACAGCATGCTGGTGGAAAATTGCCCCCCGGAGCGTCAGCAGGATCTGGATTATGTATTCAGCCTTTTGGACTGGGAAAAGAATATGGATCTGAAATACCGGGAGCATTATTTCAGAGAGCCCATTGTCATCACAGACAATGAGGATTATTGCGAAAAATGGGTGGTATACGGAAACGACTACATTTTCGCAAAAGAATTGACCGTCTATCCGGGACGCTCCGCACGGATTCAGGACTGTGCCGCCTATGGCTGTATCCTGGTGCAGGGGCATGGCAAATTTGGTGGATACAACGCCGAAGCAGCCGGAATGCTCCGGTTCGGTCAGTTGAGCGCCGACGAATATTTTGTGGGAGAGCTTGCCGCAAAACAGGGCGTATTGATTGAAAACCATTCTCAGTTTGAGCCGCTGGTCATGCTGAAGCATTTCGCCCCCAGCAATACAGAGGCGCCCCGTTCCTTGAAGACGGAGGCAGGAGAAAGCCTATAAGCGATTTTGTTCATTTGGAAACAGAGCGGATTCGATCAAGGGGAGGCTTTCCGATTTTCCCGATACGGTGGCCTATGGAGCTAAAATGAACCGGCTTCGCACTGAGCTTCGGGAATATTTCTGGGACGGTACTTTACAGGGTAGCTAAACGGAAGGGTTGAGGACGAGAACGGGCAGCCGTGGGAAAATTATTCCGTGTTTTTCGGAACCAACGGCAGGTATGGCATGGTGATCTGCAATCCCCATCAGGAACAGGCTATCTGTGTTGCGCCGATTTTAGAAAACGGCGATCTCCTTTCTCAGTACCGGCTGGTGGACGAAGAAAAGCTGCATGATTTCCAGCGGTTTGTAACGATCCCACCCAGATCGGCGGCTGTAATCATTTAACGGACAAAAGGGGTAGGAACGATGAAGTATTTTTTGGGTTTGGATAACGGCGGCACGACCACCAAGGCGGGGGTTTATGATGAGACCGGCGGAGAATTGGCAGTTGCCTCGCTCCCTGCAAGGGTTTTCTCTCCCCAATCGGAATTTTTCGAGCAGGATATGGACGAGCTGTGGGATTCCAATTGCACGGTGATCCGGCAGGCTGTAAAGAAATCCGGGATCCCCGCTGAAAAGCTGAAGGGAATTGCTGTGTGTGGGCATGGCAAGGGCCTTTATTTGTGGGGAAAAGACAATCGCCCCTTGCGAAATGGGATACTGTCTTCCGATAGTAGAGCGAAAACATATGTGGAGCAATGGGAAGCTGACGGAATAGTGAAGCAGGCGTTTTCCAAAACCTGTCAGAAAATTTTACCCTGTCAGCCGGTGCCGCTCCTGCGCTGGATCAAGGAACAGGAACCCCATGTGTTTTCTAACATCCAATGGGTTTTTGAATGTAAGGACTATATTCGCTTTCGCCTGACGGGAGAGGCCAGAGGTGAAATTACAGATTATTCCGGAACCGGCCTGGTAAATCTTTCCACCGGCCAATATGACCGTGAATTACTTCGCCTGTTTTCCCTGGAGGAAATTTTTCCGGCCCTTCCGCCGTTGTGCGGCTCATTTGACAGGTGTGGCCAGGTAACGCCTCAAGCTGCCGCTGAAACAGGGCTTGCCCCGGGGACTCCGGTGATCGGAGGAATGTTTGATATCGACGCCTGTGCCGCTGCGGTGGGAATATCCCGGCCTGATGCGGTGTGCATGATCGCAGGCACATGGAGCATTAACGAATATCTTCGGGCGAAACCGGTGCTGGACGGTACAGTCATGCTGAATTCCATTTCTTTCCTTCCAGATTACTTTTTAGTGGAGGAATCCAGCCCCACCTCTGCGGGAAATTTGGAATGGGTGATCGACCGAATGCTTTCACAGCTTCGCGAGCGGCACCAAAGCAATATTTACCAGGCGCTGGATCAAATGGTGGAGGAACTGCCCCTGGAAGAACAGTATCCGTTTTTTGTTCCTTTTCTGATGGGAAGCAATTTGGCGCCGAATGCTAAAGCAAGCTTTATTGGATTACAAAGCTTTCAAAATCAGAAGCATCTTGTAAAGGCTGTGTATGAGGGAATCGTGTTTTCTCATAAAACTCATTTTGAACGGTTAAAACAGTCTAACAAGGAAGGGTTCCGGTGTGTGCGCTTGGCGGGAGGCGCTGCGAAATCCATGGTGTGGTCTCAAATGTTTGCCGATATTTTAGAGCTTCCGGTAGAAGTGATGGATATCAAGGAAACCGGCACCCTGGGATGCGCTATGGCTGCTGCTGTGGGAACCGGAACCTACGAAAGCTTTGAACAGGCATTTTCTCATATGGGAAAAGCAGGCGGCTGCCTGTATCCCCGTCCGGAAAGAACTGAACTCTACAGACGCCGATATCAGATTTACCAGCATATCAATCAAAGCCTTGCTTCGGTTTGGGCGGAAATGGGTGAGAAACTACGATGAATCAAACACCAAACTACCGGCTGGGTCTTTATGAAAAGGCTATGCCGAATCATCTTTCTTTGGTTCAGAAGCTGGAAACCGCCAAGCGGTGCGGCTACGATTATGTAGAGCTGAGCATTGACGAAACCGATGAAAAATTACAGCGTCTGGATATGAGCAGAGAGGAGCGTACAGCTCTTCTGGCACAATCGGCGGAATTGGGGATCGCCTTTGAAAGCATCTGCCTTTCCGCACATCGAAAGTTTCCTATCGGAAGCAGTGATCCTCTTGTTCGCGCCAGAGGACTGGAAATTATGGAAAAAGCAGTTTTACTGGCGGCCGATTTGGGGATACGCGTTATTCAAATTGCCGGATACGATGTTTATTATGAGCCATCTACTTCGGAAACCCGGGAATGGTTCGCCAAAGAATTATCGAAATGTACAGAGCTTGCTTCCCTGTATGGCGTTACGCTGGCCTTTGAAACGATGGAGACGGAATTTATCAATACGGTGCGGAAGGCAATGACTTGGGTAGAGCGAATGCAATGCCCCTATCTGGGGGTTTACCCCGATTCCGGAAACATGACCAATGCAGCCAGGCTGTACGGAACAGATGAATGTGAGGATCTTCTGTCAGGAAGAGGCCATGTGGTTGCGCTGCACCTAAAAGAGACCGTTCCCGGGAAATTTCGAAACATTCCCTATGGAACAGGACATGTGAATTTTGAACGCATGATACAGGCTGCCTACAAACTGGGCGTTCGAAGATATTTGGCGGAATTCTGGTATTTAGAAGAGAAGAATCACGAGAAATTACTGAAACAGTCTAACCGGTTTTTGAGGGATCGGTTTGCCGTACTGGAAAATAGCGGAAGCGATTGATCCCTGAATCGTCGGTCAGGCTGCTTCTCTTTGATCTGGAAAGCGGAATACACGACAAACGTAAAAAATCAGCAATGTGTTGTTCACCGCACATTGCTGATTTTTGTATTTTGTAGGGGGAAGCCCTTTACAATGCTTCTCCTGTATCGCCGGTTTCAGGGAAGGCTACTGCTTGGGAAAACAGGTAAGAACGCCGTTTTTGTCCAGCGTTGCCAGGAAGACCTCCTTGGGGGTTCCGAAATTCTGCTGTTTCAGTTGTTCCCGCAGCCATTGGGGGTCTTTCCCTGCTATGGAAAGCTCCCGCTCCATTACATTGCCGTCCACAATCACGTTCCAGAGAAGCTCTTCCGCCTGTACAGGCAGCTTCATATCGTTGGGGTTGGCAGGGCGGTACTGTGCTTTTGGCAAAAAGCTGACGTTGCCGTTTTGTTCAAACACAGCGGTCTGCACCTGGCTTAAGTCAAAAAAGCCCGCCAGCCTTGCCATAGTCAGAAATTCGTTGATATCCAGCTTGGCTTTTTTCAGCTTTTGCCGATCCAGAATACCGTTTTGCAGAAGTATAATGGGTTTTCCGCCTAAAAAGCCCCGCAGGCGGTTGGATTTGGAAGAGCAAAGGGAGATCAGCACCGCAGTCAGGCCGTAAATGATCATTGCTTCTGTAGGCCGGACAGGGTTTTCCAGCTCGGTGGCGAGCTCGGCTGCAATGGAACCGATAGTAATGCCGGTAATGTAATCAAACATGGTCAACTGGGAGATTTGCTTGTTGCCCATAAGCTTGGTCAAAATGAACAGAACCACCAATGACAGCAGGGTGGCGCCCAGTACTTGCAAAAATTCCATAAAAATCACCATTCCTTTTTCGGAATTTGTGCCGGTGGTTGCAGCCGATTGCCGCTTTGCTTGTCGCGGCAAAGGCACAAAAACGGTGTGTGAAAAAGTATTTTTCACACTACCCCTCCTTTTTTTCTAGTGTGACCGCAGTGTTCTCTTTTATTCTGTGAAAGCGGTTATGGAAAAATCGCGGAGGATATGATAAAATAACCGCAGAGCGGTTATCAGCGAGAAAGTCTGAAGCACGCAGTGCTTCCCTTTTGCTTCGCAAAAGTACCGCCTTTCTCAAAATCGGTTTATGATAAAATAACCGCAGAGCGGTTATCAGCGAGAAAGTCTGAAGCACGTAGTGCTTCCCTTTTGCTTCGCAAAAGTACCGCCTTTCTCAAAATCGGTTTATGATAAAATAACCACAAGGCAGTGATCACTGAAAAATTTGCAGAAGAAAGCGTTTGCAGGCAATTCCTGACTGCAAGGTCTGGGGGCACAAGTATGGAAAAGCAATTTGGCGCCGTGGTCGTGGCGGCGGGAAACTCCAGCCGCATGGGAGGAGAGCGCTCCAAGGTGCTGTTGGAGCTGGGAGGGAAACCGGTTTTAAGCTGGTCTCTCCGCGCGCTTTGCGCCAGTGAGCGCATTGGGCAGATCGTTGTGGTGTGCAGGGAGGAGGATCGCCCGGCAATGGAGCGGGCGGCGGAGGAATGCACGCTGCCGGTGCTCTTTGTGGAAGGGGGAGCGGATCGGCAGACTTCGGTGTGCCGGGGCGTAAAAGCGCTCTCTTCAGAATGGGATTATCTTCTGATTCACGACGGCGCCCGGCCGCTGGTAACGCCGGAACTGATCGAGCGGGTATGCGCGGACGCTCTGGAGCATGGGGCGGCCACGGCGGCGGTGCGCTCGAAGGACACCTGCAAGTTGGGGGAGCTTTTTGTAGAGGCAACGCCTCCCCGGGAAAAGCTTTTTGCCATACAGACTCCCCAGGCTTTTCAGAAGGAACTGTATTTGTATGCCCTGAGCCGTGCGGAGGAGCAGGGGAAAAGCTATACGGATGACTGCCAGCTCATCGAAGCCGCCGGGGGAAAGGTTCGGTTGACGGAAGGGGACTACCGGAATAGTAAGCTTACCACGCCGGAGGATCTGCCGGTCCTTCAGGCACTTGTGGGTGAAATCAGGACAGGGGGAACCAGTATGCGAATTGGGTACGGATATGACGTGCACCGCCTGACAGAAGGCAGAAAACTGATCGTGGGCGGCGTGGAGATTCCCTTTGAAAAGGGGCTTCTGGGCCATTCGGATGCCGATGTGCTGGCACACGCCGCGGCAGACGCCCTGCTGGGCGCGGCGGCTCTGGGGGACATTGGAAAGTTATTTCCCGATACCGATCCCCGCTATGCGGGGGCAGACAGCCTGAAGCTGCTTAGTGAGGTTTGCAGTCTGCTTTCTGAAAAGGGCTATGCCATCGGAAACCTGGACTGCACCCTCATTGCTCAGCGCCCGAAGATAGCGCCTTATATTGAAGCGATGCGGGAAAATCTGGCAAATGCCTGTGGCGTGGAGACGGATAAAATCAGTGTAAAGGCCACCACCGAGGAGGGCCTGGGTTTTACCGGAGCCGGAGAAGGCATGGCGGCATCTGCGGTAGCGTTGATCATGGGTAAATAGAGGTTTTTTGCTGCCCGCAATTCCCAGCAAAGCCGGAACACTGTATCTCAAAAGATAAACCTGCGGGGATTTGGAATTTTCAAAGGAATCGGAGGTCACTATGATTCAACTGGTAAAGCCAGCCTATGAGGAGCTTCTGTTCAGGCAGCAGCTTCTGGCTGACGCCGAAACCATGTCCTATAATAAGAAATGGGGTGGAGTGATTCATTTCCCCCCAGACCGTTGGAGGGACTGGTACGAAAAATGGGTGGTTTGTCCCGACCGGCGCTATTACAGATATCTGTATTCTACAGAGCACCGTGCCTTCGTTGGCGAGACCGCGTTTTACTTTGACGATGAATTTCAATGCCATATTTGTGATATTATCGTCAAGCATTGCTGCCGGGGGCAGGGCTTTGGAAAGGAAGGACTTCTGCTTTTACTGAATGAAGCCAAAAAACAGGGCATCACTGTCATTCGGGATAATATTGCGATTGGCAATCCCTCCATCGCGCTTTTTCAGCGATGCGGATTCACAGAAGCATGGAGAACCGAAGATTTTGTGATGATGGAAAAGCAGTTGTAAATTCCAGATCGCAGCCCGCCGCCGTGATCCAATATCTAAATAGAAAGCCGCCTCATGGCAGCTTGGTAAACGAGAATTCGATCGCATTTTACCAAGCCTGCCAAGAGGCGGCCTTTTTCAAATATGATTTTTTATATTGCTTTGCCCTTACTTTGCTTCAAAGTAAGCCTTAATTCCCTTATAGGTCATATACACGTCCAGCTTGGAAACCACTTCAAAGGGGGCGTGCATGGAGAGAACGGGAACACCGATATCAATGACGTCGGCATTCAGGCGGGCAATATCCAGCGCCACGGTTCCGCCGCCGCCCTGATCTACCTTGCCCAGCTCGCCGATCTGCCATACCACCTTGGCGTCGTCCAGAACCCGGCGCACCCAGCCCAGGAACTCTGCGGAGGCATCGTTGCTGCCGCTCTTGCCACGGGCGCCGGTGTACTTTGCCACACCCACGCCACGGTTCAGGTAGCAGGAATTGCCCGCTTCATAAGCATAGGCATAGTTGGGGTCATAGGCGGCCGTCACGTCGGCGGAAAGGCAGCTGCTGGCAGACCACACATGGCGGGGCTCCAGGCCCTCGGCCGCCGCCAGATCGGACACAAAATAATTGAGATATTCAGAGCAGAGACCGGTGTTTCCTACACTGCCGATCTCCTCTTTATCCGCCAGGCAGGTCACCACCGTATGCACCGGCGTTTTGCAGTTCAAAATCGCTTCCAGGGCGGGGTAGGCGCAGACCCGGTCATCGTGGCCGTAAGCGCCGATCATGCTGCGGTCAAAACCGATATCCGCCGCGCGGAACGCGGGAACAAAGGAAATTTCCGCGGAGATCAGGTCGCTTTCCACAATGCCGTACTGCTCATGGAGCAGCTTCATGACATTCAGCTTATAGAGCTGTTCGCCCTCAGCGTCCTCTAAAGGCAGGCTGCCAATGAGAATGTTCAAATCTTCGCCGGTAAAGGCCTCGGCCAGCTTTTTGCCCATCTGGTCTCTTCCCAGGTGGGGCAGGATATCGGTGATGGTAAACTGGGGGTCTCCCGGCTGATCTCCGATATTCACGGTGATCTCCGTGCCGTCCTTCCGAACGATCTTGCCGTGCATGGAAAGCGGGATCGCTGTCCACTGATAATGCTTGATCCCACCGTAATAGTGGGTCTTGAGCAAGGCCAGCTCATTTGCCTCATACAGCGGAATGGGCTTCAGATCGATCCGGGGATTATCGATGTGGGCGGCGGCAATGCGCACCCCTTCTTTTGCGCCCTTCTTGCCGATCACAGCCAGGCAGATGGCCTTGCCGCGATTGTTGTAATACACCTTATCGCCGGCTTTGTACTTATGGGTGGGATCAAAGGGAACAAAACCGGCGGCTTCGGCGGCCTTTACCGTGTAATCCACGGATTCCCGCTCTGTTTTGGCCAGATCCAAAAATTCCTTATAGCCCTCGGCAAACTTGTCCGCCTTTTTCATTTCCGCCGCCCCGGCCCGCTTTACGCCATGGGTGCGGTCATTGAGAAGCTGCTTTGCCAGCTCCTTCGCGTCTACTTTTTCTGCTTTTTTAGCCATATCTGTATTCTTCCTTTCTCTATTAAAAAATTCTTATCAAGTCCTTAGACTCTTTACAC
>CAMVYG010000063.1 GCA_947171615.1 uncultured Clostridia bacterium | reverse complement strand
GAAAACTACATTTTCACACACCGTTATTGTGCCATTGCCGCGACAAGCAAAGCGGCAATCGTCTGTGCCGACCGGCACAAATTCCGCAAAAAGGACTGGATGATTTTTATGAAAACAGGTTCACAGCTTTACAATTTGGCACGGTCTCCCCTGTCCTTTCAGAGCAAACTTGAAGTGATCAAGACTTTAGGCTACGATGCGGTCGAGTTGGCCGGATTCAATGGCAAAGATTATGAAGGCGTGGGCGCTGAAGAATTCCGCACACTGCTGAACAGGCTGGAGCTGGAGGTAAACGGAGCCCATGTACAGTACGGACGCCTGGAGGACAGTATGGATCAGGTGATCGATTACCACAAGCGTCTTGGCGTACACTGGATCGGCATTTCCCGCCCTATGCCCTATTTTCCGGAAGGCACGGATATGGCGGTGATCCGGGAACGGATGGCCCACTACCCGGAAACAAAGGAAGAGTTGGATGCGGTAATCGAAAACGTGAACAAATACGCCGCTCAACTGCGGAAGGCCGGGCTGGATCTTTACTATCACACTCACAATTTTGAACATATGGTCATTGCAGGTGAAATGCTGCGGGAGCGCCTCTTAAATGAAACGGACGTCATGCTGGAGATCGACATCTGCTGGGCTACAAAACAGGGAGCGCTGACGCCGGATCAGCTGACCGAATTTATCAACAGCCGCAAGGATCGCATTTTATGGTTGCATTTGAAAGGCAACGATCACAATGAATCCTGCCCGCTGGACCAGGGGCAGCTGGACTGCAAATTCTATTATGAGCTGGCAAAGAAGCTGGGGCATGAGTATGCCATTGTAGAAGACGATACTCAAAAACCGGATGCCATCACCGGGATCTGCCGCAGCCGCATGGCAATAGAACGGTTTGAACAGGCATAACAACAGCAAGCAAAGGAGAGAAAAATAATGACATTGGAAGAAAGGCTGAAAAAAGCCCGCGAAATTCTGGAACAGCCCATGATCATGGGCAACCCGGCAGGCCCCATCAAGGCCGGAAGCCTGCAAAACCACACCGTCTGCGGTGTAACCACCGGTTATACATTTCAGCTGAACAATCTGAGCTACCGCGGGATCTGGCTTTCCACCTTTGAGGACATCCGGATCGCAGTAGACGGAAAAGAGGTGCCTCAGGAATACATTGTAATGGAGCTGAAGGGCATGAAGCTTCCGATTCGGGATCTCGGCGGCCACAGCGAGATGTTCTGGGGCGCAGAAGATGTGTGCTCACTGCTGGTTTATCAAATCGGCGGGCTGCCTGCCGGCAAGCATCGCATCGCAATGGACTTTGTCCGGCGTAACGATTTCGGCCACACGGTGGGAAATGGCACAGATGGCTATGAAGAAGCCCAGGAATTTTTAAATCCCCTGCACATCCACGGGGAAGAGGAAATGGAGGTAGTGGGAAAATGAGCAAGCTGAAGCACAGTGTGACCCTGTATGGATTTGGCCCGGAATATATGACGGGTCAGCAGTCCCTGGAGGACATTTTGAAACAGGTCAAGGCCATTGGCGCGGATGGCTTTGAAATTGTATCCCCCCAGATGATAAACGGCCACCCCAACCCCAGCGAAGAATGGATCAAACGTTTTGTAGATCTGTACCAGCGTTTGGAGATGACCCCCGTATGCTACAGCATTTATGTGGACAATGGGAAACATAAGGGCCGCTTCCTGACGGAAGACGAGAGACTGACCTGGACCATCAATGAAATGGAATACGCCAAGCGCATGGGCTTTCGGATTGTGCGCAGCCAGGAGGGGCTGTTAGCTGGAACCATGGAAAAGCTTCTGCCCTATGCAGAGGCCCTTGATCTGCATCTGGCGGTAGAGCTCCACGGTCCCCACACCCCGGAATCTCCTGTATTCAGAGAATTTGAAAGACTCTATGAAAGAACACAGTCTCCCCACCTTGGATTTGTGATGGACTTCTCCTCCTTCCTTTCCGGCGCGCCTGCCACCGTGCTGAATCCACTGCCCGATGAGCTGTGTCACAAGGAACTGCTTCATAAAATCCGCCGTCTGTATGAAACCACTGAAATTCCTGTAGAGCAGCTGAACCAACAGATTCTGGACGAAGGCGGCGACGAGGTAGACATCTATGTGGCCCAAAAGAAACTGTACACAGACCGCCACGGAAAAATGGGGTCTGATTATTTCCGTACATCTCCTGATTATGACGGCTTCCGTCGGTATCTGAAATACTCTCAATACATGCACGGAAAGTTTTTCCATGTAGACGAAAACCTGGTGAGCGAGGGAATCGATTATCCCGGATTTATCAGGATCATGAAAGAAGAAAACTACCGGGGCTTTGTAGCTTCAGAATATGAGGGCGGGCGGCATCTGCCCGGCATCACCCAGGTGGAGGAAATCGAACGGCATATCCGCATGCTGGACAAGCTTTGGGAAGAGGCCTGAAGGAACGGTAGAAAGGAGGAACAACCATGAAAAAAGTAAAAGTTGGCGTTGTAGGCTGCGGAGGAATCTGCAAGGGAACCTACATGGACAATATGGTCAACAAATTTGAAGTTATCGATGTGGTTGCCTGCGCAGATCAAATAGAATCCCGGGCAAAATGGATGGAGGAGCACTATCCCGGCGTAAAGGCCATGAGCGTAAAAGAGCTGATGGAGGATCCGGAAATACAGATCGTGGTAAACCTGACCTATCCCGAATCCCACGTAGAGATCACCAAGACCGCCTTTGAGCACGGCAAGCATGTATACTGTGAAAAAATGATGGCCCCCACCTTTGCCGACGCAAAGATGCTGTATGATCTGGCGCAGGAAAAGGGATTGCTGTATACCACCGCCCCGGATACCTTTCTGGGAGCCTGGGAACAGTCTGCCCGGAAGTATATCGATGATGGTATCATCGGCCGGCCACTTACAGTACACGCCCAGGTTTCCCGTCACTACAATCCGGAATCTCCCTTCTTTGACACCAAGCCCAAGCATTTCTTTTTCCCGCTGCATTACGGAGGAGGCTTTCCCTTCGATCTGGGCGGATACTATCTGCATGAAATGATCAATCTTTTCGGTTCCATCAAGCGGGTAGCAGGATTCGGCGGAAATCTGTTCCCACAAAGAGTTTTTGAAAACCCCAAGCACCCCAAATATGGAGAGACCTTTGAGGTAAACACCCCTACCACCCTGCTGGCGGCACTGGAGTTTGAAAACGGTATGCTGGGAACCTTCAACATTTCTTCCGATACCTATACCAGCCACGCCTTTAACGTGGGCGGCACCCAGGGCTATTTACAACTGGGAGATCCCAATATGTTTACGGACAAGCTGATCGTCACTCGCCCCGGCGCCAGGCCGGATCCCAATCTGCTGGGAAAACCCGCTCCAAGAAGGGGTGATCCCAATGATGATGACAGCCAACAGCTGGGAGAATGGAATCCTGAGCAGTCTGTAGAACTGCCTCTGCTTCACGGCTTCTATGAATCCTCCCGCGGAGTGGGCCTGGCAGATATGTGCTATGCGCTGTTAAACGGCAGACGTCCCCGCTGTCACGCGGATATCGGTCTGCACGCGGTGGAAGTGATAGACGCCATACAGGAATGCTGCAAAACGGGTAAGGTCTATGAAATGACCACACGATGCCAGCGGCCCAAGCCCCTCGCTGCCACTTCTTTCTCCGTAACCTGCCAGGAGCGGGTTCTGGATAACTAAAAGCCAACAACATTTGCAATACAAATTTCCTGAACAGATCGGCTGATCCTTTTAAACGAAACGCTGAAAAACGATATTTGCAGAAATTGATCCTGAAAGGATGAACCCTATGAAAAAACTGAGAATCGGCCTGATTGGCTGCGGAGGCATTGCCAATCAGAAACATCTTCCCTCCCTGAAGGCAAACAGCGATAAGTGTGAGCTTGTGGCATTTTGCGACATTATCAGAGAGCGGGCGGAAAAGGCCTGTAAGGAATACGGTGCGCCCGGCGCAGCGGTCTATACCGATCATCAAGAGCTGTTGGAAGACCCAACTATCGACATAGTTCACGTGCTCACACCCAATGTAGCCCATTGCGAAATCACCGTACATGCTTTTGAGGCCGGAAAGCACGTATTATGCGAAAAACCTATGGCCGCCACCAGCGCCGATGCGAAAAAAATGATGGATGCCTGGAAGAAATCCGGCAAGAAATTCACCATTGGCTATCAAAACCGCTTCCGTCCGGAAGTGCAGAATTTGAAAAAGGCCTGTGAAGCCGGTGAACTGGGCGATATTTATTACGGCAAGGCACACGCCGTCCGCCGCCGTGCCGTTCCTACCTGGGGTGTGTTCCCAAACAAGGCTTTGCAAGGCGGTGGGCCGCTGATCGATATCGGCACCCATGCGCTGGATCTGACTCTGTGGATGATGGATAATTATGAACCGGACCGCGTTTCCGGCAGCGTGTTCTACAAACTGGGGCATTTGCCCCAGGCCACCGAAGGCAATCTTTTTGGCCCCTGGGATCCGGAAACCTATGAAGTGGAAGACAGCGCCATGGGCTTTATCAAAATGAAGAACGGCACCGCCATCAATCTGGAGGCTTCCTGGGCAATCAACCTTTCCGAATCCAGAGAAGCCAGCACCACCCTGTGCGGCACCAGGGCCGGAGCGGAAATCTATTCCGGCATGAGCTATCAGCAGGACAAGTTGATTTACAACCGGGGCCGTCATGGCCATCTGATGAATGAAGAAATTGCCGGCGGCGGAGCGGTAGCTTACTTTGAGGGCGGCGCATCCGCACCTGGCGTTCTGGAAGCTGAGCAATGGCTGAATGCTGTTCTGAACGATACGGAACCCTGCGTAAAACCCGAACAGGCCTTTGTTGTCACACAGATTTTGGAGGCTATTTATCAATCTGCCGAAACCGGCAAAGAAGTCATTTTGTAAGCTGAAACCCATCTCCTTCTGAAAATACCATGGATTGGCCAAAGGAAGCATGGTTTTGGGCGTGAAGCGAGACCGGTTAGGGCTTCCGCGCCAATCAATGGTATAGATGTCAAAAACGGTTCTGTACGGAAAGCTTTCCGCACAGAACCGTTTTTCTTTGTTAACTGATGGTATAAAGCCTGTTACTCCTCCAGCACCATAACGCCGAAAGGCGGCAAAATGCTGTCGCCGTTATGCGGTTCTCCGGTAAGCAGATCGGTAAGGGGCTTTTCGCACCGGAAGGATTGGGGCTTTCCCGTATAGTTTAAAAGGAACCGGAAAGTCTTCCCCGCTTTTTCCCTGGGGGCATATTCGATCTCCGGAGGCAGTGTAAGGACTTCTCCGCAGGCCTCGGTCAATCCTGCATAGCGAAGCAGCACCAGCGCCGCTTCCTCGGAAAAAGCCGCTCCAAAATACAGAGCTTCCCCTTTTCCTGTGCGTTTTCTGAGAACAGCGGGGCTGCCATCGTAATAAGCAGTACCATGATAGCGGGCCAGCACCTCTCCGTCCGCTTCCTCCAAAACCTCATGAAGCAGGGGCATGGAAACTTCTTCTCCAAACAACGTGATCCCCGCAGCACGATCCTCCGGAACCAGGGTATAGTCCCGCACGGAGCCGCCTACCAGCCGGGCGGCGGCGCCCGGTGTGGGGCGCATGGGGCAGCGGCCGAATTCGTCCTTAAATCCGGTTCGCGCGCCAAAGATCACCCGGCCTCCCTGGGAAACATAGGCTTCCAGTAAATCACAGAGGCTGTCCGGCAGCAGCGCAATATGAGGAAGCACCAAAAGCTCATAGTCCAATAGCGTTTCCAGAGTCACCTCTTCATCAAGGCACAACAGATCCATGGGAGTGTGGCTGATCTGGCAGGCATAAAACCAGTTCATCACAGACGGGCCGCTCAAGGGGCCGTGGAACACGTCTCCCTCGCCGTCCCATTCAGACTGGTAGTGGTACCCCACCGCCACCTTTGCCCTGTATTTGCTGCCAGTCAGGCCGGAGAGGCCCTGAATCTCCCCCTGCATCTGCTTTACTTCTTCCAGCTGGCGGCTGTCCCGGTTATCCCAGGATAAAATACCGTTCCAGTAAATTTCCGTTCCCACCGTACAGGTGCGCCACCGGAAAAAGCTGATAAAATCCGCTCCATGGGCAATGGACTGATACGCCCAGAGACGCAGCTGTCCCGGCAAGGGTGCGGGCTGAGTTAAACGGGTCTGCCAGCCGCCCCCGCCGGACTGCTGCTCCATAATGCCAAAATTGGGAGAAACAGAGCGCACCCGGGAAAGGCTCAGGCCGTTGGCCCGGTCCTTCAATTTCCCGGTAGGGGAAGCGTTGCCATTTGTTTCTGTTCCCATGGCAAAAAAGAAATTCGGGTAGCTGTCATAGGTGATAAAATCCAGCGCCCGGCGGTTCAGTTCCCGGTAGTCCAGGTGACCGAACATCCCATTTGTAGTGATAAAATCTCCCGGCTTCCGGTACTTTTTTAAAATATCCGCCTGAAGCTTAAAAAAGGCAATGGCGCTTTCCGAAACGAATTTCTTCTGTTCCAACAGAAGATGGGGATTGGGGGAATCTGCCAAAGTAGGCCGGGCAACAAAAATCTCGTTCCAGTCCGTGTATTCCTGATTCCAGAACACGGTACCCATCGCCTCATTCAGCCGTTCCAGCGTGCCGAATTTTCCTTTCAGATATTCCCGAAAAGCAAGAGAATCACTTTCCGAATGGTAAAGGTTGGTTTCACAGTTGATCTCGTTGTCGATCTGCCAGCCGATGATCGCCGGGTGCTTACCGTAATGAGCGGCGATCTCTTCCACCACCCTGGCGCAGAGCCTTAGAAAAACCGGGGACGTATGGCTGCAATGGCAGCGCATTCCATGGCGAACCAAAGTGCCGTCCCGCAGCGCGTTTAATACCTCCGGGTACTTTTCTGTCAGCCAGGCAGGCGGCGTGGCCGTCGGAGTGCAGAAAATCACCTTCATTCCCTTTTTCTCCGCCAGATCCAGAAAACGGTCAAAAAAGTCAAAGGTAAACACGCCTTCGGTTCTTTCAAATTTGCTCCAGGCAAATTCCGCCACCCGACAGACAGTGATCCCGGCAGCCATCATTCTGTCCAGATCTTCCTCCCACATGCTTTCCGGCCAATGCTCCGGATAATAGCACACGCCCAAAGTCAGCCGTTCCATTTGAATCGATTTTTCCATATTTTTGACCATAGCTTTTGCAGGCAAAGCCTGCAAAACGCATCCTTTCCTTGGGAATTGCGGCTTTTGACTCAGTATAACATGGCTGGAAAAAAATTCAAGAAGAAAATTGAATATGTCCCCTCCAACACCGGTTTCCCCAGAAAAAGACGGATCGCTATTGCCAAGAAGCAAAAAGCGGTGTACAATTTATTCTACTGACCGTTTACTACTTTCAGGGAAGGGATCGCAAGTGGAAGATACCAAAACCCGAATCATCACCGCCGCCATGCGGGCTGTACGGCAGTACGGCCTGGAGGGGGTTCGGATCCAAAATATCAGCGAGCTGGCCGGGCTTTCTCCCGGAGCTCTGTACCGTTACTTCAGCAGCAAGGATCAGCTGATGCAGGAATGCTTTACCTATGTAGACAGACAAGCCGCCGCGATTTTTGAGGACCTGGAGTTTGACCCTCTTCTTCTGCTCACAGATCCCCTGAATGCGGTGAGAAGCCTATGGCAGCCCTATTTTCGATTTTGGCTTGCCCGGCCGGACGAAACGATTTTTTACCACCGCTTCCGGGACAGCGCCTTTTTCCCTCAATATGACAAACAGCGTGATACCAGCTATTTCAATACTTTTGCCGATATGGTACGTGCCTTTTTGACAGCTTTCCCCGCTTTGAAAGAGATTAACCAGGATCTTCTGTGGCTTCACATTTTAACCAGTACCATTATGTATGCCAAGTATGTGGTAGAGGGCGTGCTGCCCGACACCCAGGAAACAGAGGACACCGTATTTCGCTTTTTAGCCGCGGGACTTTCCGGTTATCTCCTGCCGGAGTGATCTCCGAAACCGTCGTTTACAAACCGTTTTGGCTAAAGCAAAAATGCGTTTTAGAGCAACGAAAACCGAAGGATAAAAAACGGCAAAAACCGCCGGAGCGCTGAGCGTTCCGGCGGTTTCTTTCACTTTGAACAAACCCGGGTCATACCTGTGAAAGCTTCGTCGATGTTATTATCCTTTGTCAGCCGAAGGTACAAACTCAACGGCGACGTCTCCGTTATTATAGGACACCGACAGCGTTTTTTCTCCGCCCTTCTTTTCTTCGGGCAAATTGCTTTTTCCCTTTTTCCCTTCACAGGAAATGGCAAAATCATCATATCCACCCAGAATGGTTCCGGAAATGTTGCCGTTTTTGCCGCTCAGTACAACGGACTTTCCGGCGTCCAGTTTTGAAAAAACAAGGTCTCCTCCGTTTGCGGTCAGCTGTACGCTCCCGGAAACGGATAAAGGCTCCAGAGAAATGGTTTCATTGGTGGTGAAAAGGCTCAAAGAATCCAAGGCTCCCTCGGGAACCCATACTTCTATTTTGGCCATGCCGCTGTCTTTCAGGCCCACATAGTCCGACCACGCCTTATCGTTTTTTGCAGTCATGGTCAGCGCCTTGTCCCCGGAAACGGCGATCTCGTAAAATTCTTTGCTGTTATCAAAGTACTCGATCCGAATCTGGTCGTCCGGGGAGACCCTCACCTGGATCTGCCGGTCACGCACATCGATGCTGACCTGGGAAACCTCATCGGCCTTTACGGAATACTCCTGCCGGGTAAAGGGCTCTTCTGAAGCAGAGCAGGCTGTCAAAACCAGCGCGCTCAGGATAAAAACTACAAGAAAGAACCATTTTTTCATAACGATCATACGCCTCCTGATATCAATTTTAGCTGTTTCTCACCGGGGCATTGCGCCCGGTGACTTTTTATGCTAGAATGAGTATAAACCTTTGTGTAACACAAAAGTCAAGGAAGGAAGCAAAAAACTTGAAAAAACTTTTTTCCATCGGCGAGGCCGCAAAAATCGCAGGTATGACCAGCGAAACCCTGCGGCATTATGACCGCATCGGCCTGGTAACGCCCGGACACAGAGATCCATGGACGAATTACCGCCGCTACACCGAGCAGGACATTTTGCTGCTGCATACGGTGCGTGCCTTGCAGCAGATGGATCTGCCGCTGAAAAAGATCAAAGAGGTTTTAGCATATCAGGAGCTTCAAAAAATTATTGACTTTCTGCTGGACGCGGAGAAAAAAGCCGATGAAAAGATCGCCTCCCTGCGGGCCGGCAAGCAAAAAATCAAACAGGCCAGACAGGTTTATGAAAACAAGCTGCGCATCCACTCCTCTGCCGAAGAATGGACGGTCAAGCAATTCCCGGAACGGGTCATTTTGCTTTCCGACACGCTTCGGGAGCCGTCGCTGGACAATTTGTGGGATTATCTGAGCAGCTTTTACGCCATGCTCCCATCTGACCAGCGCGAAGAATTTGAGTTTGAAGACCTGGCTGGAATTTATACGCTGGAAGATCAGTCCAGGCTGTTTGCCGTTTGCATCCGCCACGGAGAATCAGACCACCTGCGAACGCTGCCGGAGGGCAGTTACCTGTGCGCCGCCTGCGAAGAAGACACACGGGCAGACACGGTAAAAGAGCTTTTGAACTGCGCAAAAGAAAAATACCGGGTAGAACCGGATTTTACCGTACAGCAGATCCTTGTTTCGGGGATCCTCCGCTGGAATTATGAGGTGCAGATCTTTTTGGGGGAAACTGAAATTCAGAAGTGGTAAGCGATTTACATCAATATACCTAAAATGGCAAAGCTGCGCCTTGACAATTCCTTCCTGGCAATGATAGACTTTCTTTATCATTTGAAAATGAGGTAAGAACAATGGAAAACATTCAGAATGTCTACGACTTTTATGAAAACGGCGCTGAAATTGGCCGCTTGGAGCGGGGCCTGGGTGTGGTGGAATTTTACCGCTCCAAGGAAATTATCGCGGGATATCTTTCACAGCAGCAGACAATTTACGACGTGGGCGGCGGAATTGGAATGTACTCCAGATGGCTCTCTAAGCAAGGCCATAGAGTAACGCTGATCGAGCTTGCGCCCGCTGCGGTAGAGTTTGCAAAAAACCATGACAGGGATCTGTATACGTCAGAGACCGGGGACGCCCGGTCTCTGAACAAGCCCGATCACAGCGCGGACGCCGTTTTGCTGATGGGGCCACTGTATCATTTACAGCACCGGGCGGACCGCGATGCCGCTTTGCAGGAAGCATACCGTGTGTTAAAGCCCGGCGGGTTACTGTTCGCGGCGGGAATTTCCAAGTTCAGCTCCGCCACCTGGGCGTTGTCCGTTTACGATGAAGACCGGAAATTTTTAGAGGATGATATCTACATGAATATGATTTTGGGTGAAATGCGCACCGGCAGCCATAACCGCCCAAAAGAATATCCCCATTTTATTGCCGATGCCTATTTCCATACCGACGATCAGCTGAGAAAAGAAATCAACGAAAACGGGTTCTCTGTTCTGAACACCCACGCTGTGGAAGGATGCATCTGGTTTGTGCCGGAGCTGAACGCCAAGTGGGAAAACCCCGTCAGCCGGGAACGGCTGCTGTCAATTCTTCATGAAACGGAAACAGAAGA
>CAMVYG010000062.1 GCA_947171615.1 uncultured Clostridia bacterium | reverse complement strand
CACGATATTGATTTTTCCATTTCCTCCGGCGAAACCATTGGCATCATTGGCGGAACAGGCAGCGGCAAGTCCAGCTTGGTAAATTTAATCTGCCGTCTCTACGATGTCAGCAACGGAGCAATCCACGTAGGTGGGCAGGATGTTCGGAACTATGACTTAGAGGCGCTGCGAAATGAAGTGGCTGTAGTTTTACAGAAGAATGTCCTCTTTTCCGGCACAATTTTAGAAAATCTGCGTTGGGGCAAAGAGGATGCTACGCAGGCGGAATGTGAAGAAGCCTGCAAGCTGGCTTGTGCAGATGAATTTATTAAGCGTTTTCCCGATGGGTACGAAACTTGGGTGGAACAAGGTGGAACAAATCTGTCCGGCGGTCAGAAGCAGCGGCTTTGCATTGCCAGAGCTTTGCTGAAGCAACCCAAAATTCTGATTTTAGATGATTCCACAAGTGCGGTTGATACCGCCACGGATAAAACAATACGGGAAGCATTGAAAAGCCATATCCCCGGAACAACCAAACTGATTATTGCACAGCGGATTTCCAGCGTTCAGGACGCAGATCGCATTCTTGTTCTGGATGACGGTAAAGTCAACGGGTTTGATACGCATGAGAAACTGCTGGAACATAACACAATTTACCGAGAAATTTATGAAACGCAGAGTAAGGGCGGCGGAGATTTTGACGAACCGTCCGGTCATGAAGAAGCGGAGGTGAAAGAATGAACAAGCAAGCGCATACAAAGCCAAGCCATACCATGCTCCGCATTTTGCAGTACATGACGAAAAACTACACGCCGCATATCCTGGTGGTAATTCTGTGTATAATCGGTTCGGCTTACGCTACGCTAAAGGGAACTCTGTTCATGAAGTCATTGGTGGATGATTATATCACACCTTTGCTTCATGCCGAGTTGCCGGACTATTCAAACCTTGCTTCTGCATTGCTTACCATGGCGTTGATTTTCCTGTTCGGTATCCTTTGCGCCTATGGCTATAATCGAATCATGGTTATTGTATCGCAGGGAACGATGCGAAATATTCGAATTCAATTATTCGAACATATGGAATCCTTACCTATCAACTATTTTGATACGCATACCCACGGCGACATTATGTCGGTCTATACCAACGATGTAGACACGCTGCGTCAGTTGATTGGACAGAGCCTTCCGGAAGTATTTAATTCGGTGTTGACCATTATCATGACCTTTGCCAGTATGATTGCGCTGAACTTACCTCTTACAGTGGTTACGATCATTATGCTGTTTGTTATGCTGTTTGTAACATCCAAATTCAGCGGTAAGGCCGGAAAATACTTTGTAAAACAGCAGAAAGATCTTGGTGCGCTGAACGGCTATATTGAGGAAATGATGGAAGGTCAAAAGGTTGTAAAAGTGTTCTGTCACGAGGAACAGGCGATTGCACAGTTTAAGCAGGTCAATCACACCCTGCGTGACAGCGCAGCCACCGCAAACAGCATTGCCAATATGATGATGCCAATAAACGCCAACCTTGGTAATGTCAGCTATGTGCTGTGTGCGATTATCGGCGCAATCTTTGCCATACAGGGTTACGCCGGGGCCACACTGGGAACTGTTGTGACATTCTTGCCCCTCAACAAAAACGCCCTGCGTCCGGTGGCACAAATCAGTCAGCAGCTCAACAGTATTATTATGGCGATGGCCGGGGCGCAGCGGGTTTTCGATATGATGGATGAAAAGCCGGAGGAAGACCATGGTTATGTAGAGCTTGTCAACGCAGAAAAGGGAAAGGATGGTACTCTGAGGGAATCCGGCAAACGAACCGGTCTGTGGGCTTGGAAACACCCTCACAAAGCCGATGGAACTGTCACTTACTCACAGCTTATGGGCGATGTGGTATTTGAAGATGTGGACTTTGGGTACACCAGTGAAAAGATGGTGCTGCATGATATATGCCTGTTTGCAAAGCCCGGACAAAAAATCGCTTTTGTAGGAAGCACCGGAGCAGGAAAAACTACCATTACAAATCTGATCAACCGTTTCTATGATATTCAGGACGGTAAAATACGCTATGACGGTATCAATATCTCCAAAATTAAAAAGCCCGATCTGCGGCGTTCTTTGGGAATGGTTTTACAAGATACGAACTTGTTTACCGGAACAGTGCTGGATAACATCCGCTATGGCCGTCTTGACGCCACAGATGAGGAATGTATCGCCGCCGCAAAGCTGGCAAATGCTCACGGCTTTATCAAGCGTCTCCCGGATGGCTATCAAACAGTCTTGACAGGAAATGGAGCAGGTTTAAGTCAAGGCCAGCGGCAGCTTCTTTCCATTGCTCGTGCTGCAGTAGCAGATCCGCCCGTATTGATTTTAGACGAGGCCACATCCTCCATTGACACCCGAACGGAAACCCTGGTACAGGAGGGCATGGATCATCTGATGCAGGGGCGTACTTCCTTTGTGATTGCACACCGACTGTCTACGGTTCGCAACGCCGACTGCATTATGGTTTTGGAACAGGGCCGCATTATTGAGCGCGGCACACATGATCAGTTGATTGAAGAACAGGGGCGTTATTACCAGCTATATACGGGAAATAAAATTTGAGTTCGCAATTTGTTGGATACAGCCATTTGAACTGCCGGTCGAGTCCTGTTGTCCTCACTGTGTCGCGGCAAAAAGTCTTTCGTATTTTTACGTTGGAACGGTGAAAAGATTTTTTCAAAAGAAGCATGCGTATCAAAATCCACCCGCTAAAATGACCCTGAACAAAGATATACCCCTGCTGAAAGCCACTTACTTTTCCGCAGGGGTTCTGTTATAATGAAACCCTTCCATCAGGCGAGAAGGAGACGGCAATATGCTTTTTGGTATGCCAACATTGATTGAAACGGAAAGCCCGGAAGCTTGCGGGGCGCTTTGCAGAAAGCTGGATCTGGACTTTATTGAGCTGAATATGAACCTGCCTCAGTATCAGGTTCCGCAAATCAATATGGATCAGTTGAAAGAAGTCGCGGAGAAATACGGCATCTTCTATACCATTCATTTGGACGAAAATTTGAATATCAGCGATTTCAACCCGTACATTGCAGAGGGGTATCGGCGCACGGTGGCAGAAACCATCGATCTTGCAAAAAGAATCGGCTGTCCCATCTTAAATATGCATTTGTCAGAGGGAGTGTATTTCACACTGCCCGATCAAAGGATTTATCTGTTTTCCCAATACAGAGAGCAATATTTACAAAGCATGGTCGATTTCAGAACGATGTGTGAAACCGCCATCGGAGATTCAGGAATGAAGCTTTGCATTGAGAACAGCAGCGGCTTTTTGGAATTTCAAAAAGAAGCGGTGGAGCTCCTTCTGGAATCCCCCGTTTTCGGGCTGACCTTTGATATCGGACATAACCGCAGTATCGGCGGAGCCGACGAAGCCTTTATCCTGCAAAAGAAACAGCGCCTTTGCCATATGCATATGCACGATGCTTTGGGCGAAAAAAATCATATGGTTCTTGGAAGCGGAGAGCTCGATTTGAAAAAGTATTTTTCTTTAGCGGAAGAAGCAGCATGCAGAATCGTTTTGGAAACCAAAACGGTGGATGGACTGAAGCAGTCAGTGGCATGGCTCAGGGCTTCAGAGCTGATGCGCTGAATTCGGCCGCTTCGTAAGCTCATAAAACGCCACAGCGCTGGCGGCGGCTACGTTCAGGGAATCTACCCCGTGAGACATGGGAATGCATACCGTATAGTCGCAGTGGGAGATGGTGTCCGGTGCAAGGCCGTCCCCCTCGGTGCCCAGAACGATGGCAAGCTTCCGTTCCGCCGCCAGCCGGGGGTCTTCAATGCTCAGGGAATCCGCCTTCAGCGCCATGGCCGCCGTTTTGAAGCCCAGCTCCTGTAAGAGCTCCTGCCAGGGTGTTTCCTCCGGGAGATAGGTCCACGGTACCTGAAATACCGTACCCATGCTCACCCGGGCAGCCCGGCGGTACAGGGGATCGCTGCCTGCGGCGGTCAATAGCACGGCGTCTATGTTCAGCGCGGCGGCAGAGCGGAAAATGGCCCCGATATTGGTGGGGTTCATCACATTTTCCAACACTGCGATCCGCCGGGCGTTTTCGCAAAGTTCCTGGACAGTGGGCAGCTTCGGCCTGCGCATGGCGCAGAGCATTCCCCTGGTCAGGTGAAAACCGGTAAGCTGGGAGAGCACCTCTTTTTCCGCTACGAAAACGGGGATATCCCCGCACCGCTGCAAAAGCTCTTTTCCCTTGCCCTCCGCATGTTTTTTCTCCATCAAAAAAGAAACCGGGACGCACCCGCCGTCCAGCGCCCTGCCAATGACCAGCGGACTTTCCGCCACAAACAGCGCGTTTTCCGGATCCGCCCGGTTTAAAAGCTGGTTTTCCGTAAGCCGGGCGTAAATATCCAGCTCCGGCGCACTGAAATCCGTAATTTCCATGATCCTTGCCATGTAAAGCCTCCCTTTCCCATATCAAACATATCACAAAACCGGGGAGCAAGTCAACAGAGCAGAGGTTAGTTGTTAGCAGTTAGTCGTTAGAGAAGAGCAGGTGATTGCTTCACAATCATTCAAAGAGAAAGGATAAGAGTCTTGTATCTGCCGGTCACTGCTGACCGAGATTCCTCGCCTTGCTCGGAATGACAGCAGGCAGTGGAGGCTGGTGAGATAAACGCAATTTTTACCGAGCCAGCATTTTTACAAACAACGAACTGTTCGCAGTTCGTTTTCTTTTGGCCGCCTGAAAAAAGCGGACAACTTTTCTTTCTTCTGAATACCATATGAGTGGGGTATCAAGCATATACTCCAATAGAAAACAGGAAAGAAGGTGTAAAGCGCGTATATGGCAACTTTACCGGTAACGGGCATTGACATTTCGGAGTTCAATGGAAATGTGGATATTGCCGCCTTAAAAGGGCAGATCGGGTTTGTGATCATTCGCTGCGGCTATGGCAGCGACTACACGAACCAGGACGACAGCCAGTATGAGACCAATGTGAGAAAATGCGAAGCCGCGGGGATTCCTTACGGAGTGTATCTTTACTCCTATGCCAAAAATAAGTCCATGGCGGAAAGCGAGGCCGCCCATACCCTGCGTCTGCTCAAAGGCAAACGTCCGCTGTACGGCGTGTGGTACGATGTGGAGGACAGCTCTCTGCCTGGGGGAGAAACACTGATTGACAACTGTGTGACCTATTGCAGGGCCATCGAGAAGGCCGGCTTCTACTGCGGTATTTATTCCTCCCTGTACTGGATGGAAAACCGGCTGAACAGCCCCCGGCTGGACCCCTTTGACAAATGGATCGCCCAGTGGAACGACACCCTGGATTATGAGGGCCCCTTCGGCATATGGCAATATACCGATAACGGTCTTTTAAACGGCAGAAGATTCGATATGGATAGAGCCTATAAAGACTATCCGGCAATCATTGAAGGAATGGAGGGAACCGATATGACAAGAGACGAGGTAGCACAGCTTGCAAGGCAGGAAGCCCAAAAGGTCTGGGAGGAAAACGAAAACCGCTATAAAACGGTGGATTCCGTACCCAAGTGGGCCAAGGATGCGGTACGCCGGGTTTATGAGGATCTGGAGCTTGCCGGCACGAAGGACAGTGAAAGCGGCGCTGTTAAAATCGACGCCAGCCCCACCTATGTGCGGGCTTTGTATGTGATTTCCAGGGTGCTGGACCGCATGGAAGAAAAAGAAGGGCAGCTTACAGAGCTGGAAGAAGCAGAGCAGGAGGAACCGGAAGAGGTACTGGAAGAAAGGTTGGAACCGCCCGAAGAAACAGAGGAATAAGGTGTTTTGAAAAGCGCTGCCACCTGAGTTTTTCAGGCGGCAGTTATTGTTATAGGCACTTTTGGAAAAAGGGGGAGAAAACAGATGTCGAATAGTTGACAAGAAAAGGGGATAAGAGTAAGATATGGAAGCGTAAAGTTTTAACAGACAGGCAGGGGTGAAAGGCTGCTGCTCTTGTGTGTTCTATGAGTGGTGTCCTTGTCGTCTGCCATGTAAAAATTGAAAAAAGGTGTTCAAGATGACAGAGTTGTTATGTATTTCCGTTGCGTTGGTGGTAGGCCTGATGATGACCCGCCTGTTCAAGCGCATTCATTTGCCGGACGTTACGGCCTATTTGATTGCCGGAGTGCTGCTCGGGCCTTGCATTTTAGGAAGGCTGGGGATCACCGGCGTTGGCTTTACCTCTTTTGAACAGGTGGAGGTGCTGGGGCCGATCTCCGATGTGGCGCTGGGATTTATCGCCTTCGCCATCGGCAGTGAGTTCCGGCTTTCTTCTCTGCGCTCCACCGGCGGGGCGGCAGTGGTGGTCGGTATTTTTCAAGCTGTGACCGCCACGGTTCTGGTAGATGCGGCTTTGCTTGTGGTACATATTTTCCTGGGGGAGAAGCTGCCGGTTTCCGCAGCCATCACCCTGGGGGCCATTGCTGCCGCCACTGCTCCTGCCGCCACTCTGATGGTGGTGCGTCAGTACAAGGCAAAAGGCCCAGTTACGGATATTCTGCTGCCGGTGGTGGCGCTGGATGATGCCGTGGGCCTGGTGATCTTTGCTATTTCCTTCGGGGCAGCCCAGGCTATGACTACAAATGGAGCCAGTGCGGTTTCCATTATCGTTGAGCCTTTGCTGGAGATCGTTCTTTCCCTTTTGCTGGGTGCGCTGCTGGGATGGGTGCTCACCTTTATGGAAAAGTGGTTCCGCTCCAACCGCAACCGTGTGGCGATGATCGCCGGATTTGTGGTGCTGGCGGTGGCGCTTTCCATGTCCTCCCTTCACATCGGCGGACTGCATATCAAATTTTCCTCCCTGCTGGTGTGCATGATGCTGGGCACGGTGTTCTGCAATACCTGCCCCACCTCGGAGGATCTGATGAATCGGGCGGATAAATGGTCTGCACCTCTCTTGACCCTGTTTTTTGTACTCAGCGGCGCAGAGCTGCGGCTGGACGTGTTCCAGGATCTGGCCATTGTGGGGATCGGCCTGGTGTACATTCTATCCCGTTCTATCGGCAAATATGTGGGCGCGCGGGTCAGCAGCAAGGCCGCACACTGCTCTCCTTCCATTCAAAAGTATCTGGGAATTACGCTGCTGCCTCAGGCCGGCGTGGCTCTGGGTATGGCTTCCCAGGTGGGTGCGCTGGGAGAGATCGGCTCCACCATTCGCAGCATTGTGCTGTTCGGCGTGCTGATTTATGAGCTGGTGGGCCCCATGCTGACAAAGCTGGCGCTGACCGCCGCCGGGGATATCCAGCCCAGGGAAGAAACTGCCGTTTCCGCGAAAACCTGAGATGGAAATTTTATGAGTTATTGATCACTGCTCACTGTCATCCTGAACAGAAGAGGCAAAGCCTCTTCTCGGTGAAGGATCTCGATTTGCAGAGACTGACGGGCAAAGGGCTTTTTTAGTCGCTGGCTAAGATAGAATCGAGATTCTTCGTCACTACGTTCCTCAGAATGACAGCGTGGGAGGAAGCCGCTGGCACGATAACTCATGACTTTCGATTTGACGGCGAAAGGAATTTAAAAATGACAACGATTTACTTTATACGCCACTGCCAGTCGGATCATTCCGTTCACGAGGACAGGATTAGGCCGCTGACGGAAAAAGGGCGGAAGGACAGCAGGCTTGTCACGGAATTCCTTCGTGATAAGAAGATCGACGCTGTGCTTTCCAGCCCCTACCGGCGGGCAATGGATACTGTGAGAGACTTTGCCGATACCCAGGGCTTTTCTGTAGAAGAGGTAGAGGATTTCCGGGAGCGAAAGGCGGGAGACAGCTGGCTGGAGGACTTTACTGCCTTTGTCAAGCGGCAATGGAAGGATAAGGATTACCGGGAGCCGGGGGGAGAGAGCCTTCGGGAAGTGCAGGCCCGGAATATTGCCGCGCTGCGGGAGGTATTGGAAAAGTACGAGGGAAAAACCATCGCTGTAGGTACCCATGGTACGGCCCTTTCCAGCATGATCAATTTTTATCAGCCGCAGTTTGGAGTGGAGCAGTTTTTAGAGATCAGAAATCTGACGCCCTGGGCGGTAAAATTTGAATTTTCCGGCTATAGCTGCCGTTCTATTACAGGCTATGATTTATTTGAAGCTACAAAAACAACCCTGTTTCAAAAAAGCGGGGAATTGGTTCAGGCGGAAGCGTGAACCGGGGAAAACAGAAGCGGTAAAAACAAACATCGAAAACCGGTTTTGATAAAATTTAGAGGTTTATGGGGGCAATATGGTACAGGAGATACACTCATTTGATAGCTACATGGATTTTATAAATGAAATATCTGCGAATCCCTGTCACGCAGATCCTCATTTTCTGTACAATAAAGAGAATTTATTCGGCGCATTGCAAAAGAAGGGTCAAAAAGCGTTTGTGGTAAAACAGCAGGATAAAACAGAAGGCCTGTTTGTCTGGCTGATCCTTCCGGACGAAAAATATATTGAAATGATGATCGGGCTGACCGCAAGCGAAAGCGCCTTTTCAGAGATGCTCTCCGCGATAGAATCGCAATATCGGGGATATCAAATTGATTTTGTTGTCAGTCCTGATAACGATGTGATCTGCGGCAAGCTCAAGGCGATCGGCGCAGTTTTTGACGCCGAACAGCAGAAAATGGTACACAAGGTTGAAACCCATTCCGGCTCAGAGATACAGGTAGAGCTGCTTTCCCCCCAATGGGAACAGCAATACTGCGCTTTACACAGCACGAATACCTATTGGACGGCTGAAAAGGTGCTTGCGGCGAAGGATAGATTCAGAACGTTTCTTGCCATTGCGGACCGGCAGATCGCAGGATATCTTGACGTCACCTGGTGTTTTGAAGAAAATGAACCCTATGACCTGTATGTAAAACCGGAGTATGCGCATCAGGGGTATGAGATCGCGCTTTTGGAAAAGGCGCTGCAATACAATAAGCCAAAGCGGATGATGGCGCTTGTGGATGTGGACGCGGAAGAGGAGATCAGGATATATTCCGCGGTTGGTTTTGAGGTTGTTCATGGGCAGAACAGTATCTATGCTTCCTATCGGACATAGGCCATAGGAGCGGCGGTAATATTTTGAGGCATATTGTGCGCCTCTGCGATGAAGGGACAGCGGGAATACCCGTTGTCCCTTTTCTGAAAATCCCGCTCCGGCGCAGGCAAATCTCTCCGGTCTGACGGTTGTATTTTCGGCTGTGGTGTGATACCATAAAGCACAGAGAATCAAGTTGGCGGTTAAGATGCTGCTGGAATAGGAAAGCATCAGCACAACGGTGTATTCTGGAGATGGGAAAGATTTATCGTAATTTTTCGTAGTGATCACAAGGCGATCATTACCTTTATCTAATATCCAGCATCTAGAAGCTAATATCTAACAGGGGAGCACAGTATGAAAAAAGCAGTGATTGCCATGAGCGGCGGCGTGGATTCCAGTGTGGCGGCGCTTCTGATACGGGAAAAGGGCTATGACGCCATCGGTGTGACCCTTCGCTTATATGAAAATGAAGATGCGGGTATTTCCAGGGAAAAAACCTGCTGTTCTCTGGATGATGTAAATGACGCCAGAGCGGTCTGCGCCCGGCTTCAGATCCCCTTTTATGTGTTTAATTTCAAGGAAAGCTTTCGCCGGGAGGTTATGGATCGGTTTACCCAGGCTTATGAGCGGGGGGAAACCCCCAACCCCTGTATTGACTGCAACCGGTATATCAAATTTGAAAAGCTGATGAGCCGGGCGGAGGAAATCGGCTGCGATTATGTGGTCACCGGGCATTACGCCAGAGTGGTCTGGGACGAATCCACCGGGAGATGGCTCTTGAAAAAGGGCCTGGACACTTCCAAGGATCAAAGCTATGTGCTGTATTCTTTAACACAGGAGCAGCTTTCCCGGCTTTTGCTGCCTTTGGGAGAGCTGACAAAGGAGCAGGTGCGGGAGCTGGCGGAGGAAAACGGCTTTTTGAACGCAAAAAAGCGGGACAGCCAGGATATCTGTTTTGTGCCAGATGGGGATTACGCCGCCTTTATTGAGCGGCACACCGGAAAAACCTTTGCTCCCGGCAGCTTTGTGGGGACGGAAGGACAGATCTACGGGCAGCACAAGGGAATTATCCACTACACGGTGGGGCAGCGAAAGGGGCTGGGCCTGTCCTTTCCCCAGCCCATGTATGTATGTGAAATCGATCCGGCGGCAAATGAGGTTTTGCTGGGCAAGCACGAACGGCTTTTTTCCACAGAGCTTACGGCGAGGGATATTAACTTGATTTCCCGCCCGGAGATTTCGGAGCCCATGCGGATAAAGGCCAAGGTGCGCTACCGCCATGCGGAGCAGCCTGCCACCGTGGTGCAGACCGGGGAAGATCAGCTGAAAATCGTGTTTGACCAGCCCCAGCGGGCCATTACGAAGGGACAGTCCGTTGTTTTGTATGACGGCGACACCGTGGTAGGCGGGGGAAGAATTGTGGGATAATTAGCAATTAGCAATGAGGAATGAGCAATTGAAGGTCAAAGACAAGATTCTTGATCTTTCTAACGACTAACAACGAATGGCTAACATCTACATCAGCAGAAACATCAGCGCGAACAAAAGCTCGTGGTTGCCTTCTTCTCCGCTGAGTAAGATCAGCAGGGCCAAAATGATGG
>CAMVYG010000061.1 GCA_947171615.1 uncultured Clostridia bacterium | reverse complement strand
GAAATAGCAGCGGAAGGGAAAGGTCAAAATAAACTACATTTCCCAGTACGGCTACATGCCCGGGCGCGAAAAAGCGCAGTAAAAACAGAAAGAAGCCTGCCAATAAAAGGGTAAAGGCCCAAAAACACAGGGCCGCCTGAAAAAACATTCTGGGGCGCATCGGCGTAAATGCCGCGGCAGTTACCGCGAAGGCGGAGCAAAGGCCCAGAAGCAGGGAGGCCCATTCCGGCAGGGCTGGAAACAGGACGGAAAGTGAACACAGAGCTCCTGCCAGGGCCCCTAACGCCAATCTTCGGTTCCTGTTTTTGAGATGCAGGAATTTTTTGACGCACCATAACAGAAAAAAGTCGATGTACAAATTTACAATTACAAGAATATCAGCATAGATCGTCAACGGCATTCCCCATTTCCGCAGGCGTTGCCCGCTTCCTGTATTATAGGGCGCATCCCCCTTTTGATTCTGTCGCTTTATGGACATGAAAAAATTTTTTGATTTCCCTCCGATTCCTTGTTTTTTATGGGAAAACGGGTTACAATAAGGGTCGCTTTGGGTCTGGGAAGCCAAAAATTTTGTTTTTGAACGGGAAGGAGAGCGGCGTATGGAAGCAAAGCAAAAGAGAGGCGTCTTTTTTGTACTGATGGCTTCACTGCTCTTCAGTATCGGTGGGCTTTGTGTCAAAATAATTCCCTGGTCGGCGCTTTCCATCAACGGCGCCAGAAATTTGATTGGCGTGTTGGTGATCGGCCTGTATCTGCTGCTTTCCCGTCATAAGCTGAAATGGAATTTACCGGTGTGCTTAGGAGCCATATCCACCCTGGGAACCACCACACTGTATACGGTGGCGAATAAGCTGACCACGGCCGCCAATGCCATTGTGCTGCAATTTACTGCGCCGGTTTTTGTGATTTTATTTATGATCTTCCTGTTTCATGTAAAGCCTAAAAAACTGGATGTGCTTACCTGCTGTGTGGTGCTGTTCGGTGTGCTGCTGTTTTTTATCGATGGCCTTCAGGCAGGGAATATGCTGGGGAATCTGGTGGCGGTGCTGTCCGGCGTGTGCTACGCAGGGGTTTTTCTGATGAATTCCTCAGAAAAGGCAGACGCCTTGTCCTCGGTGTTTTTCGGCCAGTTGGCCGCGGCGGTGATTTTTACGCCCTTCTGCCTGGGAGAAACAAATTTTTCTCCGGTTCCCATGACGGCGCTTCTTGCGCTGGGAGCCCTGCAGGTAGGACTTGCTTATATTTTTCTTTCCCTGGGAATTCGCGATACCCCGCCTGTAACTGCTTCCCTCATCACAGGGCTGGAGCCTGTGATGAATCCCATTTGGGTGGCGGTATTTTACGGAGAACATATTTCCCCCACTGCTCTGGCCGGAACAGTGATTGTTATTGGCGCGATCGTGGGCTACAATGTGCTGAAAAGCAAGCGCGCCAAAGCATCTGTATAGACGCTTCTCTTTTTGGCATACTGGAAAAGAGGCAATGAGCAAAAGCAGGAACGGGCATTGCCCGTTCCTGCTTTTTTACGGAAAGGAAACCGGAATATGAATCAAAACAAAAAGAAGGTCGTACTGGTAGGCACAGGCATGGTGGGCATGAGCTTTGCCTATTCAGCGTTAAATCAGGCAGTGTGTGACGAATTGGTTCTAATTGATATAGATAAAAAGCGGGCGGAAGGGGAGGCCATGGACTTAAACCATGGCGTGGCTTTTGCCGGCTCCAGCATGAAGATCTATGCGGGGGAATACAGCGACTGTGCGGATGCGGACATTGCCGTGTTGTGCGCGGGGGTGAATCAGAAGCCCGGAGAATCCCGATTAAAGCTTTTAAAGCGCAATGAAGAGGTATTTCGCTCCATTGTAGAACCCATTCTGCAATCGGGTTTTGGCGGGATCTTTCTGGTGGCCACAAACCCGGTGGATCTTATGACCAGAATCACCTATGAGCTTTCCGGCTTTAATTCCAACCGGGTATTCGGCAGCGGCACCACCCTGGATACCGCCCGGCTTCGGTATCTGTTGGGAGAATATTTTTCTGTAGACCCCAGGAATGTTCACGCCTATGTGATCGGTGAGCACGGAGACAGCGAATTTGTTCCCTGGAGCCAGGCCATGGTGGCCACTAAATCTGTTACAGATATTTGCCGGCAGTCTCAGGGAAAATTCCGCCTTGAAGAGATGCAGAAGATCAGCATCGAAGTGAGGGGCGCTGCCCAGAAGATCATTGAAGCGAAAAAAGCCACCTATTACGGTATCGGCATGGCCCTGGTACGGATCGTGCGGGCGGTGCTGTCCGATGAAAACAGTGTGCTCACCGTGTCCGCCCGCCTGTGGGGGGAATACGGTGAGCGGGATCTCTATGCCGGAATGCCCTGTATTGTCAACCGAAACGGGGTGGACCGGGTGCTGGAACTGAATCTGACAGAAGAGGAGCAGGAACAGTTTCACCGCTCCTGCAAAATTTTGCGGGAAAGCGGGATTGGATGCTAGATACTTGATACTAGATACTAGTTAGGATACTGGATATTAGATTCCGGAAGGATCCTGAATGAAATAAAAGAAAAAAGCTCTCCCCTGTAAGCAAATCGCTTTTTGGGGAGAGCCTTTCATATGTATCTGCTAAAATACTGCCTTTTTTCCGGTGCGGTGCGCTTCATAGGCCTTTTCCATCAGCTCGGTCAGGGCAATGGCGTCATCGATGCCGTTAGGCGCTTTGCCTCCTTCCGTTACAGCATCGATCCAGGCGTCTATGGGCATGGGATCGGCTTTCGGAAGATCGGTTTTCTGAAGAAGCTTATGCCCTGTTTCTTCGCAGGAATATTCCAGAATATCATTGTGGATCATCAGGGAACCCTTCGTGCCGCTCATTTCCAGAACATAGGGCATTCCATCGGTTACAAAGCCGGTTTCGGAAACGCCGATAGCGCCGTTTTCAAATTCCAAAACAGATACGGCGTTATCTTCCACACCCTTGTGAGTGACCTCCGTGAACATGGAAACCACAGATTTCGGTCTTCCCATAAACCAGCGCAGGGTGTACATGGGGTGCGCGCCCAGATCGATCATAGCGCCGCCTCCGGTTTGCGCGGCGTCATAGAAATGAGGGGGAAGCCAGCCTGCGGTGCTGCCGTTATGAGCGTCCCGCACACGGGCGTAGGTGATCTGCCCCAGCTTGCCGCTGTCTACCAGCTCCTTGGCGGCTTTCAGGGTGGGCCATGTTTTGTGGGGATAGGAAATGGTAAAGCATACGCCGCTGTCCTGTATAGCCTTGCCGACTTCTTCGGCCTCCGCCGTAGTGAAGGTAAGCACTTTCTCGGTGAAGATGTGCTTCCCGGCCTTTGCGGCGGCGATCAGCACTTCTTTGTGCCGGCAGGTAGCGGTGGTGATCTGTACCGCGTCAATAGAGCTGTCTGCCCAGATGGCGTTCAGATCCGGCTGAAAAGGAATGCCCAGCTGTTCCGCGGTGGCGGCGCCTCTTGCCTCATTGTCGTCCCACAGGCAGGTAAGCTCCGCCTTGGGATTCTTCAAAATGGCCTCGCCGTATTCCATGGTGTGAACATGCCAGGCGCCGATCACTGCAACTTTCATAAGAATACCTCCTGATGCGGGTTCCCCGCTGTTGTTTGTTTCATGGTATGCCAATTTACTGCCCGCAGTTGTGGTTGATGGGAACGAAAAACGAACTGCGAATCACCGGCTCTTACATCTTTTTCTTTCGATTTTCCAGATAGATTTTAGACAGCGCTGAAATTCCCATGGCGATCAGGCCCAGAAAAAGGTAGCAGACGGAAAATGTCAGCGCTGTACTGAAATTCAGCAGAAAACTGTAAGTGGCAAGGGCCAGGAAAGCGGGCAGCACGGAAAAGCACCAAAGCCGGGAGATGCTTCGTCCTGCCAGTGCACCCAGTACAATGGAGCAAAGGGGACAAAACAGATAGATCAGAATTAGAAAAGCGGAAAAGGGCACAACATGGCTGAACTTTACAAAGGAAACCGGCAGAGCCAACATAAAAAGAACAGCAGCAATAGACATGCAGATCACTTTTTTCTTCATATCAATCCTCCATTCCTTTTTTCGGAATTTGTGCCGGTGGTTGCAGCCGATCAACGCTTTGCTTGTTGCGGCAAAGGCACAAAAATGGTGTGTGAAAAAGTATTTTTCACACTAAGTCCCTCCGGCAAAAGATTATTTGTGGAACGATCAAAATGGAATTACCGTCCCGCGGTGTGCTTTTGAATGACAGCGTTCATTTCCTCCTGCTTCTGCTCCATTTCCTCCACCAGCTTGAACTGGTTTCTGGCCCGATCCAGATTGTGGGCAGGGTAGGCAGTGCGGAAATACACATCGCCGTTTAAGAAATCTGCCAGAAAGCGAATACCCACTTCAAAGGTCATGAGAATAGCGCCCATAGGCAGGGTGGCAAGTTCCGTTTCAGACAGGGCTGTTCCGGCGGCGGCAAGGAAGCCCTCGGCATAAGCTTCAAATAGAGAAAGGTCAAAATGCACCTTGGAAAGATCGGTTTCGTCCTCTGCCGCAGTAGCGGCTCCGGCCCGAATAGAGTCTCCGAAA
This sequence comes from uncultured Clostridia bacterium, assembly GCA_947171615.1. Taxonomy (GTDB): domain Bacteria; phylum Bacillota; class Clostridia; order Oscillospirales; family Acutalibacteraceae; genus Acutalibacter. The sequence goes on along the minus strand of CAMVYG010000061.1, from coordinate 6,186 downwards.
TCAAAGGCGGTCAGTCCCGGCATTACCGTGTCCAGGTCGATGACGCAGACGGCCTTGCCGGTGGTATCGTCTATCAGCACATTGCTCATTTTCGTATCGTTGTGGGTGACCCGCAGGGGAAGCTTTCCCTGTGAGAGAAGCTCCATCAGGAAGCCACAGTTCTTTTCGCGCTGTAGGGCAAAGGCGATTTCCGGCTCTGCCTCCTGTTTACGTCCGGCTGTGTTCTGCTCCATGGCCTCCCGAAGCTGACGAAAGCGATCCGGTGTATCGTGAAAATGAGGAATGATTTCATGCAGCGTATCGGCGGGATAGTCGGAAAGCATGCTCTGAAAGCTGCCAAAAGCCGATCCCGCTTCCCGCAGCATCTTTGATCCGGCGGGTGTTTCATGGGCGGTGGCTCCGGTGATCAAAACGGTGCATCGCCAGTATTCGCCATCCTCATCCCGAAAGAAGCCGGCATTCTCCGTGGTTTTACGAAGGGTCAGTGTTTCCCGCATGGGATCGCCGCCTCGTGCCTTAATTTTGTTTCTCAAAAATTCCGTCACGGCGGAAACATTTTCCATAATATGTTCCGGGGAAGGGAACACAAAACGGTTGATACGCTGCAAAATAAACTGTCCTTCCGGTGTTTCTACGGAGAAGGTATCATTGATATGTCCGCCATGAACAGCCTTTGCCTGCAAATCGGCAGGCAGGCCAAAAGCGGTGAGGATCTGCGGCGTCACAGTACACTGCTGCTTCATACTAAAAAAGAACCCCTTTCGTTGAGTGAGCTTAAAAATGCAGGCACACCTGCAAAATAATTTCATTTTGGGCGCTGGAAACAGTGAGCTTGCCACTGTACCGGCTGATGATCTCTTCCGTGTTTTCCAGCCCCTGTAAACTGCCTTCCGCCTGTGGGGAATCGTCAAACAGCCAGTTCATCACATCAGAAGATTTTTTGCCCCGAAGCGTAAATTTTTCCGCTTCCGGCAGCACGGAGGAATAAACAACTTCCAGAGTCAGGGCATCCCTTGCCGGAAAGGCAGTAAAGCGAACCTTTCGCTCCCCCTCAAAATTTGCTGTTTCCCGGCAGGCCTTGGTGAGCAGTTCGTTTATCAGAATGCAAAGCTCGGTGGTTTTCAAAGGAGCTTCCCCCATCATGGCATTGCATTCAAAGGCAATGCTGTTTTGAGAGGCAAAAGCAGCTTTCACGGCGATCACTGCGTTGAGATAAGGATTTTCGTGATATTTTTCCAACACAGGCGTATGCAGGGAATTTTGCTTGACAGAAGAAATGTAAGCCGGAATTTTTTCACTCACACCGTCGGCCAAAAGCACCGCAATGGTATCAAGCGCGTATTCTCCCGCTTTTTGAGCGGACTGCGCCTCCCGTATTGCAGTAAGGAGATCTGTCAGCGCTTCCGATTCCATGGCAAAAACGCTGCTGCGCGCGGCGGCGGAAGAGGCCGTTTCCCGGAACCGTCCGGCCTGATATATGGAGCGAAAAGCAAAGATCATAGCTCCGTACAGCAGCACCGCAGCCAGAAGCCTGGCGGCAAAAATGTTGGTGCGGAAGAGAAAATCAAAGAGGCCCAAAGAAAGGAAATATAGAATCAGAACCAGAAAGCACATTCCCACAAGAAAGCCGGAAGCCCCTCTGTCGCTGTAATGGCGAATGGGACGATACAGGCAAAGCCCCAGAAGCAAAGTAAACAGAAGATAAGTAAAAGCCGAAAAAATTCCGGCGAAGGCCCCGGCTGTGGAAAAGGGCATCAACCCCAACAGCAGGGGAATGAAAAAGCTGAGGAAGGTAAAATTGCATACGGAAAGCAGGGCAAGAAACAATTTCTGCAAAATATTGTTGGTAAAGAAAAACAGGGAAAGGGCAAAAAATACCGCCGCCCCGGCGAAGCAGGGCAGCTGTTGGGCCAGCAAAGGATCATCTGTGAGGCGGCGCAGAAGGAATGCCAAAATAAGGGAAAGCACATATCCGCCGCCTACAGCGCCCAGAGTAGTCCATATCCGGAAGCGGTCTTCCAGAAGGGCCAGGAACAACCCAGCCATACAAAGAAAGACGATGGAAAAATAAATCATGAAAACACCTTCTAAAATAGTTCCGGTATCTGAAAATCATCTAAAATCCGATTTGAGAAAGCAAAAGCCGCCTTGCGGCTTTGTGCTTCTTCCAAAGGAAAAGAGAGGCGCTTCGCACCTCAGACCTTCTCCCAGGACAACCGCTTTGCGGTTGTTTATCTAAAATCCGATTCGAGAAAGCCGGTGCTTCTCCAGAAAGGAGAAGCACCGGCTTTCTCCCAAGACAACTGCTTTGCGGTTGTCTGTCCAGCATCCAGAGTCCAATATCTAACATCCAGTATATCATATTACTTCTGCTCTGACAAATCCTTTTTCCAAAAAAGCCCGAAAGAAATCTACAGAAAAGGAAGCGGTGAATTTTATTTTCTAATATACCTTGACAGACGAGGTATATTGTAGTATGCTGTATCTACCGAAATCAAAGGAGGAGTTAAATGTCTATTGCATCAGACGTGATCCGGGGCCATACCGATACGATCATTTTGGCCCAGCTGATGCAGGGCGACAGCTACGGCTATAAAATAAACCGCGCTATCGAACTGCGAACCGGCGGAGAATACGAGCTGAAGGAAGCAACTCTCTATACGGCGTTCCGCAGGCTGGAGCAAATGGGCTGCATCACTTCCTATTGGGGAGATGAAAGCACCGGCGCCCGCCGAAGATATTATTCTATCACGCCGGTGGGAGAGCAGGCCTATTATGCCATGCTGTCAGAGTGGGACACTTCAAAGCAGCTGCTGGAAACCCTCATTCGCCCCCATCAGTCTTCCTGAAAATTTGTCTGGAAAGTTTTTGCATTGGCTGCAATTTTTCTGAAAGGAAAAAGATAGTGTGAAAAATGCTTTTTCACACACCGTTTTTGTGCCTTTGCCGCAACAAGGAAAGCGGCAATCGGCTGCGCCGACCGGCGCAAATTCCGAAAAAGGATGAGTGATTATTATGGAATACAATATTAGATGCTATGTAGATGAATTGTTTCAAAACGCGCCCAGAACACAAAAGGCCTATGAACTGAAGGTGGAACTCACCCAAAATCTGCTGGATAAATACCACGCTTTGGTTGCCGAGGGGAAAAGCCCGGAGGACGCCTACAGCCTGACCGTAGTAAGCATTGGCGATGTGCGGGAGCTGTTTGAGGGATTGGAGGATGGTCCCGTACAGACGGCCCCGGTCTATATTCCTACCGGCAGCCCGGAAAAACGTTCCGCTGCTATTACCTCCATTGCGGTGATGCTCTACATTCTCAGCGTGGTGCCGGTGATCGTTTTGGGGAGTCTTCCTGTTCCGGGAATGGAGACTCTGAGCATAGTGCTGATGCTTGTGATGATATCCCTTGCCACCGGGCTTTTGATCTATAACCACGCGGCAAAGCCAAAAAAACAGCCTCCTGCCGGTACAGTGGTGTCCGATTTCAAGCAGTGGCAGACCCAAACCAACTCCCGCAAGCAGCTTTTGAAGGCGATCCGTTCCGCCTATTGGCCTCTGGTGCTGGCGCTTTACTTCCTTCTGAGCTTCGGCACGGGAAGATGGCATATTACCTGGATCCTGTTTCTCATTGCCCCGGCGGTAGATGGAATTATCAAGGCTGTGCTGACGCTGAATGATTCCAGTGGAAAATAAAATCAGAGTCTGCTTTGAACGGCACTTCAGACCTTTTGCCTAGAAAGGAAAACATAGCTATGAAAAAGAAAGCAATCTTTACGCTGATTACCTGCTCTGTAGCGGCGCTGTTTCTGATTTGTGTGCTGGCAGTCGGGCTTTCTGAAAACGGCTTTGGCCTTGGAACATTGTTTCATGAGGCCCAGGAGGGCTGGGATAAATCAGAGGGTCAGTCCCGGGAGTACACATGGGACCCTGCGGAAACAGAGGTGACCGGCCTCAAAATAGATTGGGTCAATGGCAAGATAGACGTAAAAGTGGGATCGGACAATATGATCCGCATTACGGAGCAGTCTGCCCACGGAGAGCTGAAAGAGGATCATCAGCTGAAGCTTTCCGGTTCAGACGGCACCCTGCGGATCAAATGGGGAAAGGACCTGCTCTTTTTCAATATTTTTGAAAACCGGAGAAAGGATCTGACTGTAGAGGTGCCCCAGGCGGTAGCGGAAGCGTTGGAGGAGCTATCCTGTTCCAATACCTCCGGGCAGATCACGGTTTCCGGTTTTACGGCAAAGGAAATGAACGTTTCCTCCACCTCCGGCGATGTGGAGCTGAAAAATTTGAAGCTTTCAGAGGATTTGGACGCAAATACTACCTCCGGGAAAGTTTCTGTGGAGAACACAGCGTTGTCCGGAGAAGTGAATGTCAGCACCACTTCCGGAGAAATCAGTCTTTCCAGCGTACAGGCGGAAAAAGCAAACCTGGATACGGTATCGGGGGCGGTTTCCTATAACGGCAGTGCACGTGAGTTTGATGCCAGCACCGTTTCCGCCGCTGTGCGTGCAGAGCTTCTGTCCTGTCCAGAAGAGGCGGATCTGGATTCTGTTTCCGGCTGTCTTACCTTGGTGATCCCGGAAAATTCCGGCTTTGAGGTGGATTACAGCAGCGTTTCCGGAAACTTTACTTCCGATTTCCCTGTGACCATGAGCTCCGGGAAATCAGGAAGAGCCAAGTATTCTTCCGGAAGCGCCAGCTTTCAGTTTTCCACGACCTCCGGCGATATGCAGGTTCTGCAAAAGTAAGGCTTAGCCGTTTTGCGCCATAAATGCTGTACACAGAGAAATATAGTATTTGCTCCGGCGGGAAGGCGCTTTAAGCTTTCCGCCGTTTCTGTGCGGGAAAGGAATCTTCGCTTTTTCGATAATATTGTGTGGCAATTTCTGAAGAAACATGCTACACTAACTATAAAAGAGATGCTGGAGGTTTGGGAAGACTTTTTGCCTTCCCTCTTCCATAAATGGTGATGGTTCTCTCTCAATGCACGAAAGCGATTAATACAGGTTCTAAGTATGAATTCCGGGGTGGTGGTGGTTCTGTACGGCGCGATTTTAGGGGATATTGTGGGTTCCCGCTTTGAATTCAGCAAGCCCCAGGGCTTTAATTGGCGCACGGAGGAGCTGTTTGGCGGCATGAGCACCTATACCGATGATACGGTGCTTACCTTGGCGACAAAATATGCAATTTTGCAAAAGGTTCCCTATGCCAAGGCCTATGGGCTGTTTGGCAGGAAATACAATAAAGTGGGATACGGCAATATGTTTCTGAACTGGCTGGCCGCCCATTCAGAACGGGGCTATGGCAGCTATGGGAACGGCTCCGCTATGCGGGTCAGCTTTATCGGGCAGTATTTTAACACCCTGGAAGAGGTGGAGCGGGAAGCAGAGGAAAGCTCCATGTGCACCCATAGCCATCCGGAAGGGGTAAAGGCCGCAAAGGCCACTGCTGCCGCGGTGTTCCTGGCGCGTACCGGGTCCTCAAAAAAAGAGATCGCTTCTTATCTCCATAAAACCTATGGATATGCCGTGCATAAACCCCTGGTGCTGTACCGGCCCTTTGGAAAATTTGACGTGACCGCTATGGGGACTATGCCGCTGGCGATCCGCTGCTTTTTAGAATCGGATAACTGGGAAAGCTGTATTCGCAATGTGCTCAGCGTGACCTGTGATACGGATACCGTAGGCTGCATTGCAGGAGGGATCGCAGACGCCTTTTACGGCGGGACAGGTCTCCAGGAGGATGTTCTTTTGCGGCGTTTTCTTATCAAGCCCAACGAACAGGGAATGTTCGATACCTTTTTGTACGACTGGGCAGTCAAAGAAGCATAGAGGCCTTTGGGCTGCTGTAAGGCGACAAATTATTTTGATTCTTTTTATAGTTTACTGTTTTCACTAACATTTTGAAATCTGGCAAGGGGGCTGGTTCTTATGATCGTACAGACATATCAATCTAACCTGGTGCTTAAAATATTAAGATCCGGGGAGATCTACCGGGCAAAGCCCAATCTTTCCCTGAAAGGGGAATATCAGGCGATGATCGACCTGCTGGGCCTGCGGTGTGAGTGCCCTATTTTCGCGGTGGTAAAAGGAAAAAAGCAGAATACCGGTGGAAAGGTATCGGGCTCTGTCCGGCTGACCCTGGACGTGCCGGAAAAGCAGGTGCATTTGACAGAGT
>CAMVYG010000060.1 GCA_947171615.1 uncultured Clostridia bacterium | reverse complement strand
TTTTGACCGTAGAGGAAACAGGCCTGCGGTTGGATAAATGGCTGGCGGAGAAAATGGATGGGATGACACGTTCTGCCGTTCAGCACATAATACAGGCCGGTGGTGTAACCTGCAAAGGAAAGCCGTTGTCAAAAAGCGCAAAGCTTTCTCCGGGAGACGAAGTAGCGGTAACGCTGCCGGAACTGGTTCCGTCTGATATACTGCCGCAGCCGATTCCTTTGGATATCGTCTATGAAGATGATGATCTGCTGGTGGTTAATAAACCAAAAGGCATGGTGGTTCACCCAGCGCCGGGAAACCCGGATGGCACCCTGGTAAACGCACTGCTGTATCATTGCGGAGCTTCACTTTCCGGTATCAATGGTGTTGCCCGCCCCGGTATTGTTCATCGGATCGATAAGGATACCAGCGGTCTTTTAATCGTGGCGAAGAATGATGTCTCTCATGTTGGGCTGGCTCAGCAGATTCAGGCCCATACTTTTACAAGAGAATATAGAGCTATAGTATATGGCACAGTAAAGCAGGAGCAGGGAACGGTTGACCGGCCGATTGGCCGCCACCCTGTAGAACGGAAAAGAATGGCGATCCTGCCTGATTCTCCATCGGCGCGAAAAGCGGTGACACATTTTGAAGTGGCGGAGCGCTATGAAGGCTTTACGCAGCTTCGGCTGCGTTTAGAAACAGGGCGTACACACCAGATACGTGTACACATGGCTTCTTTAGGGCATCCTGTGGCCGGTGACCCGGTGTATGGGCCGAAAAAAGTGATCGCTTCTCTGCATGGTCAGTGTCTCCATGCAGGGCTGATTGGCTTTATACATCCCCGCAGTAAAGAATATTTGGAATTTGAAGCGCCGCTGCCTGCTTATTTTACAGACTTTTTGCGGAAGCTTCGCAAAATACAAGAGTAAGCTGTATAAAAGCGCAGGGGCTTTCCTAAAGGGTTTTTAGGAAAACGAGGATGACTTATGGCGGAGAAAAAAGAGAAGAAATCAGAAAAGCAAGTTGCTTATATTGGGCTGACCCTCGTGTTTGTCCTTTTTATTGCGGCAGTCATGGCTTTGGTGAAGTTTCGCCTGGTTCACCCGGTAAATCTCTATGTAGTCTCAGAAGCTGTCAGCTCTGAGGCAGAAATTTCTTTGCCGGAAGAGCAGTTGGCCGGTACAGGCAAAGAGAATTTTCAAAAGCTGTTGAACGCTAAGAGCAAAAGAGCAGCTTCGGAGGGATCTTCTGCTTCACAGGACTCAGAAAACCAAGATGCTGTCGCAGCGCAAAAAGTGAATATCAATACCGCGGATCAGGAGACACTGGAAAGTCTTCCGGGAATTGGTCCCGCTTTGGCAGAACGCATTCTTCTGTACCGGCAGGAGCATGGAGCTTTTTCCGATATTGAAGAGATCATGTCGGTCAAAGGGATCGGAGAGAAAAAATTTGAAAAGCTGCGGGAATTGATTACTGTGTAGCAGGAAGCTTTTTGTGAAATCGTGTCTTTCGCATACCATGGCTGGCATATAACTAATATTGGTCTTATTGTGGGCAAAATTTCACCCGCCGCACAACTGTAACTTTACAGTTGTGCGGCGGGCTTTTTGTCTCTCGAAAACCACTCGCTGGGCGAGTGGTTCAAAAGAAGGCTGATGCCGAAGATGTAGACAGAAAAACTCCCATTGTTTTAGAATAGAAGTGCGGTCTGCCAACTGCACAAAAAAACAATGGGAGGTCAATCGAAATGACTGACGTAAATAGTTTATCGCATACAAGTTGGAATTGCAAATATCACGTGGTATTTGCGCCGAAATATCGGAGGAAAGTATTTTATGGAGAGAAAAGGAGGGAGATAGGAGAGATATTAAGAACCCTGTGCGATTGGAAGAAGATCAAGATCATAGAAGCAGAGGTGTGCCCGGATCACGTACATATGCTCTTGGAGATACCGCCAAAGGTAGCGGTATCGAGCTTCATGGGATACTTGAAAGGGAAGAGCAGTTTAATGATATATGAGAAGTATCCGGAATTGAAGTACAAGTACAGAAACCGGGAGTTCTGGTGCCGGGGGTACTATGTAGACACAGCAGGGAAGAATGCAAAAAAGATAGCAGAGTACATTCAGCACCAGTTGGACGAAGATAAGGCTGGAGAGCAGCTAACGATGGGAAATTTCTAAGTAACAGCCCGTTTACGGGCAGCAAGTAACAAAAACGCGGCTGGCAGACCTCACCAACGTGACGTGACACGTGCCGCTAGTATCAAAGGGCTTTGCCCGTCTATGAAGAACCCCCGGCTTCGCCGGGGGGTTACTATTCGGAATTGCCGCTGTTTTAGCGGCAAAATCGCATGTAAAAACCTGTTTTTCATACTGCTCTTCTATCAAATCAAAATATACCTTCTTCCGAGCTGATCGTTCTTTGCTCTCCCAAAAACATCACGTCATAAATAGGGATATAGATAATTTTTCCCTTTGTGGAGATGGTTCGTTCATTGGACAGGACAAAAGCCTTTTTAATATGATAGTCCTCATTGTTGACAAAGGTAGTTAAGGCGCTGTGAACCGTATAGTCCTTGCCGGATTTCACCTCGATAGGAACAGCAGACAGGCTGTCATAGTCGTCAATGAGATAATCCACCTCACCTTTGCTGCGATTATCATAGTAAAACAGATTGCAGCCGTGAGCGATTAGCTCGCTTGCTACTACACATTCATAGACAGAACCCAAATTTACGCTTCGCTCATCATCCAGAACCGCCCGAATGTTGTTGCCGTACAGGATAGCGGTCAAGATGCCCACATCATTCAAATAGAGCTTCAACAGGTTTTTGCCGGAGGATTCGATCAATGGAAAAACAGGATTGGAGATGGCCTGCACATTCAGGGCGATCCCTGCGCTGATCAAATAGTCAAACTCATCTTGATAGTCACCGAAGGTCTTTCCCCTTTTGTTTTCAATGCCCTGAACCACTACACGCTTTTTCTTGTTCTCCATGTTGGAGGGAATCATGTCATAGATGCGCCGGATTTTCAGTTTTCGTTCCTCATCGTATTTGGAGGCGTCGGCGGCATAATAGTCATGAATTTCCCGCTGGATCTCACGTACAGTCTGAATATTTTTCTCTGTAAGATAGGTATTTACCGCATCCGGCAGACCGCCAACCAGCAGATATTTTCGGAACAGATCCATCACCTTATTATGGGCTGCTTCCTCTAAGGATTCAAGCCGTTGGAACTTGTTTCGCAAAACTGAGACGACCATTTCGTTCATGCCGTTGGCATACAGGAATTCTTCAAAGTCCAGAGGAAACATACGGACTTTTCGGATACTTCCCATGGGGATCGATGTAACATCCTTTGCCAGCGTGACACCCAGCAGTGAGCCGCTGGCAATGAAGGTATACCGGTTATCCTGTACCAGAAACTTCAATAAGGTCAGTAAATGAGGATATGCCTGTATCTCATCTAAAAATATCAATGTGTTGTCTTTTTGTTTCATTTCCCCACCGTGCAGCATGCTAAGCTGAAGATAGAAATCTTCAACGGATTTCGTTTCCGCAAACAACCGGGGGCCTACAGAGTCCTCAACCATGTTTACTTCGATAAAATGTTCAAACAGCTTTTGCCCTACATGGCGAATGATAAAGGTTTTTCCAACCTGCCTGGCGCCATCGATCAAAAGCACCTTGCCTGTATCTGACTTCAGGTGATCTTCAATAACAGAAGAAATTTTACGATACAGCATAGGCACACCTCCTGACTTTTCAATAAAATTATAACTCGGATAAAATGACTTTTCAATAAAATTTTGTCGTAAATTTTATGACTTTACAAAAAATTAAAAGAGAAGCCCATTCGTAATATACAAAAGAGGGATACGATACCTTATTAGCCGTGATAAAAGAAAAGGAAACGCCTGTAAAAGGGCGCTTCCTTTTGCCGTTCTTACTTATTTACCTCATAAGCTGCCCGGACAATGTCTTCGATCCGCTCCTCCTGCACGTAGAGGTTGGTAGGATCATAGCGATTAATGAGATCGATCATGGCATCCTTTGCTGAAATTCCGTCTGCGGCCCTGACGATCCACTGGTGCTCCGACTGCTCTGCCAGCTCATATTGACTGCATTTCTGCCATGCCGGGGGAACACTGTCAAATTCCAGCTTGAGGGAAAAGCCGCTGTTGTATTTCGCCCGAAAATCGGTTAAGGTGCCGTCGAACAACTTCTGCCCCTGATCGATCATAATAAGCCGTTTGCATACCGCTTCAATATCATCCATATCGTGGGTGGTCAGGATAATCGTCGTTTTCTTTTCGGCGTTGATTTCCTTGATGGCGTCCCGCAGAACCTTTTTACTGGTAACATCCAGGCCAATGGTGGGCTCGTCCAGATACAGTACGTCCGGGTCGTGCAACAGGGAGATGGCAATGTTCGCTTTCATTTTCTGGCCCAAACTCAGCTGGCGTACCGGCTGGTCGATAAAGTCTTTCATATCCAGCAGGTCTATGTAGTAATCACAGTTTTTGCGAAACTGCTCTTTTGGCAGGTTGTAAAGGTTTTCGTAAAGGTCGAAGGTATCGGAAATGGGAAGATCCCAGTAAAGCTGGGAACGCTGGCCGAACACCACGCCGATATGCCGGGCGTTTTCCCTGCGGTTTTTATAGGGGACAATACCGCCTACGCTTACCGTACCGCTGGTGGGCAGCAGCACCCCGGAAAGCATTTTCAGCGTGGTGGATTTTCCTGCCCCGTTGGGGCCGATATATCCCACCACTTCCCCTTTTTCCAGCGAAAAGGAAACATTCCGCACGGCCTGCTTTACCGTATATTCCCGGTGGAACAGAGATTTTACGGCGCCCGAAATTCCCTTTTCAGATTTCGCGATTTTATAGTCCTTGCACAGTTTTTTTACTTCGATAAAGCTCATAGTCATTTTCCCCCTTCCTTATGAGCCGGTGCTTTGATAGTGCTTCAGTCCCCAATTCCAAAGCAGGATGCTGAGTGCAAACAGCAGCACGCCCACTACCGGGCTGAGATAAGGCAAAAATGCCGGATAACCCGTCGGAATTTCTTTTCCCAGCAGGGCTGCGGCAGGGTAAAAATTCATAAAGGCAAAGGGCAGGATAAAGGTGAGAATGAATTGAATTCCCCTTGGATAGATGGTAATAGGATAATGGATAAAATCCCGCACATCATACATCAAGTCAAGCACAGAGTGATCGCTTATGGTAAAAAAGCTCCAGGTGGAGGACGCAATAAACGCCGCGCCCTGGATCAGCGCACCGCTTACTACCATGGAAAGGATCAGAAGCACTCCATGCAGGGTGATGTGATACTGCAGGGCAGACAGCGCAATTACCAGCACGATGATGGAAATGGAGATATGGCTGACATAACCGATGTTGTACCCGCAGGACAGTATTTCATGGAGAAACGGGTGGATAGGCTTTGTCAGGGAGCCGTCAAACTCCCCGGAACGGATTCTTCGGGACAGCCCGGAAGAAAAATTGAAGAAAAACGAAGCTCCTAACGCATAAGCCAGCTTATCCATGCCGTAAAGCACCATGACCTCCGCGCCGTTCCAGTCCCCTACCATGCCGAAGCTGGAAACCAGAATGTAGATCGTGGCAAATGTGGCGGCAAAGCTGACCCACTGCCCGACGATCCCGGCAAGATACGTTCCCCGATATGCCATTTCACGACGAACCGCCACCTGAAAGAACGAATAGAACAATTTAACATGATGCTTCATATTCTTATCCTCCATTGACCGCCAGTTTTTTTACAGCGGCATGCCAGATGAGCTTGTCTACAGCGCTTAAAGCAAGCAGCCACAGCAGAGCGGCTGAAATGGGAAGCCAGGCGCTATGTACGGGCGTTTTTCCCAAAAAGAAATTGACAGGCTCGAAGGTGATGTACCGGAAAGGAAGAAAATAGCTGATCTTTGATAAAAAATCCGGATAGAACCATAACGGAATGACGGTCCCGCCGAAGAAGGTGAGAAACCCGTTCAAATACCAGCTTAAAAACCAGCACCGCTGCAGCCAGAAAGCTAGTAGGCCTACAAGATAGGTAACTTCAAACATCAGAAGAGCGCCGAGCACAGTGGAGATCACAAAAAGCAGGATATGAGCTCCGTCCGGCAGGGAGGCGGGAGAGATCAGAAACGATCCGATCACAAGAACAGGAACCGTGCGGATCAGAGTGCCGTAAATATTTTTGCCGAAGATATTCGCCAGCGTATAGTACTTAAAGGACATAGGCCGCAGCAGCTCCATGGAAATGGTTCCGTCAATCATAGAAGCTTCGATCACGCTTGCCACATTTCCTTTGGTCAGGCTCAGCAGGAAGGAATTGAGTATAACGTAAAGCAGCATATCGGAAAAGCTGGTGTCCTGCCGAACTCCGGCTCCCAACAGGGCCTTCCAAAGAAAAATCTGAATGAGAAAGCTGAGCAGAGCGCTGACGATCCCTGCCAGCGCCGCGGAGCGGTAGGTGATCTCCGATTTCAGAGATTTCTGAAATACAACGAAATACTTTTTCACGAAATTATGCCCCCTTCTTTTCTGTGTAAAACGGCCTGTATAACAAAAAAGTGCGTGGCGGAAGCCACGCACCGAAAAACGCATGGCTCCTACTTGTTACCACGCAAGTCATTGAATTCTTCGCAAGAAGGAAATCCAAAACAGAGCCTGCGTTTTTACCAAAAGGTAAAAAGCAGCCCCTTCCTGCGAATTTTCAGTATGACTTAGCGTGGTGCTGTCATTATACTATATAACTTGGAAAAAGTATAGGGGGAATTTGAATTTTTGTCCGGCAGGAGATTGGAAAAGTTTTCAGAGAATAACTGGAGCGCGGGCGGCGAATCACTATACGGTATCTTGCCAGCCCATACCTGCTGTCCTTCTGAGCCGGAAGCATAAAAAAGCGGTTCCTGAAAAGGAACCGCCCATTTTTACAGCTTGATATAAATGTTGTAGTGCAGAAGCCAATAGTTTACCTGGATCAGATAGGCCAGAAGCTGAGGGCCAGCCATGAGCTGACCGAACCAGGGCTTCCCGTAGTCGAAATGCTCTGTCAGCAGGGAAGCGGCGGCTTCTTCGGAAAGCAGCTTGTGAATGGGCTGGGAGCTGTCACGCAGAATATAGCCCAGCCTCCGCTTGAGATCCGCTTCGTAAGCGGGATCATAGGTTTTGGGATAAGGGCTTTTCCTGCGTTCCAGCACATCTTCCGGCAGCAGCCCTCTGGCGGCGTCCCGAAGGAGGCCTTTTGTCCGTCCCTCCGGGCATTTGAATTCCCAGGGAGTGTTAAATACATACTGGGCCAGGCGGTGATCCGCGTAGGGGACCCGCACCTCAAGGCCGCTCCACATGCTGCACCGGTCCTTTCGATCCAGCAGGGTGGCCATGAACCATTTGATATTCAGGTAGGAGATCTGCCGCATTCTTCTCTGTTCCTCGGTTTCTCCGGGAACTGACGGCACGGCGTCCAGGGTTTCCTGAAGCCTTGCGCCCACATAGTTCTCCAGTCCGGCGGCGGCCAGCACCTCCGGCTTTAAGAGAGAGGAACGGGTGGAAAGGTTATTGGACCAGGGGAAATGGGCGCCGTCAAACATTTCCCGGCGGTGGAACCAGGGATAGCCGCCGAAGATCTCATCGGCACATTCCCCGCACAGGGCCACCACATGGCGCTTTTTGACCTGGCGGCAGAAGTACAGCAGGGAGCCGTCAATATCCGACATGCCGGGGAGATCCTTGGCGATCACCCCTTCAAACAGGGAATCCTCCAGCTGCTCGTTGGCACAAAGCAGGGTGGTGTGCCGGGTGCCGAGAGCCCCGCTGACCTTTAAAGCCCAGCTTTCGTCCCGATCCGGCTGGAAGGAGGAGGGGCGGAAGTTTTCTTCATTTCCTTCAAATTCAAAGGAATAGGTGGAAAGCTTTTCTCCCCGCCGCTCCAGAGCATGGGCGGCAATGGCCGTTACCACGCTGGAATCGAGGCCGCCGGAAAGGAAGGTGCACAGAGGCACATCGGAGATCATCTGCCGCTCTACCGTGTCGATCAGCAGCTCCCGCACCCTGCGCACCGTGGTATCGTAATCATCGGTATGGGGAGAAGCCTGCAAATCGAAATACCGCTGTTCCCGGAACCCTTCCCGGTCAAATACCGCCGTGTGGCCGGGCTTTAGTTCAGAGATCCCCTCAAATACCCCGCAGCCCGGAGTTCTGGCAGGGCCAAGGCCGAAGATCTCGCAGATCCCGTCCTTTCCCAGCACGGGATTGACCCCCGGAAATTCAAAGAGCGCTTTTAGCTCCGAGCCGAAAGCCAGGCGGTCCCCCTGTACGGTATAGAACAGGGGCTTTACGCCGAAGCGATCCCGGCAGAGGAAGGTGCGGTTTCTGGGAACATCGTCCACGGCAAAGGCAAAAATACCGTTTAATTTTTCCGCGCAGTCCTCTCCATAGCAGAGATAGGCGTTCAGCACCACCTCGGTGTCGCAGTTTGTCTGAAAGGTATAGCCCCTACTCATCAGATCGTTTCGCAGCTCGGCGGCGTTATAGAGCTCTCCGTTATAGGCAATGGTGAATTCCGTACCGTCCCGGTGCACCGTCATGGGCTGCGCACCGTTTTCCGGATCGATGATGGCAAGGCGCGCGTGACCCAGGGCGCAGTGATCCGACACATGGGCGCCGCTGTCGTCCGGACCCCGGTGAGAAATGCGCCGGGCCATGCGTCGGGCCAGGGCCATCCATAAGTATTTTTCTTCTGTCAAGCTGTCGCTGTAATCGCTGAACCCAGCAAAACCACACATAGCGAAACCCCCTTCTTCACCCTTTATTCTATGCGGATTCCGGAAAATGTTGCAGGGGACGGGAGGAAATTCGACTTGGCGGTTTTTTGAGCCGGCTTTCAGGCGTTAGCCGTTCTTTGCGCGATGCTTCTTTAAGTTCTTGCTTTTTGAAGAATAGCCTTTGCTTCCTCTTTTTTGAGTACCTTGCCGTAAGAAACCACCTTTCCGTCCACTACCAATGCCGGGGCAGTCATTACCCCGTAGGCGGCAATTTGTGCGAAGTCTGTCACATGGTCGATAGCCGTATCCATGGACAGCTCCTCCAAAGCGGCTCGAACAGCGTCTTCCAGCGCATTGCATTTGGCACATCCGCTTCCCAGCACTTTGACCCCGGAAGCGGATGTTATCTCTTCTGCCCGTGTGATCGCTTCGGGAGTTCCTTTGCTGTCACAGCAGCAGGAGCTTGCTTTTTCTTTTTTTCTGTGAAATAGACTCATGGATCATTCCTCCTGAAATTTTAGAATTTGTTCAGTATCTCAGCGTGTGCGATGAAACGCTGAACAGGTTTTTATACCAATAAAAATTGAAATACATTGAACAGATAGCCCACAAGGATGATGCCGACCGTGCAAATGCCGATAAATAAAGCCAGCAGCTTTGGTTTTACCGCCTTGCGCAGCATGATGATAGAAGGTAAGCTCAACGTGGTGACGGCCATCATAAAGGACAGGATCGTGCCGAGTTGAGCGCCTTTATACAGCAGCGCTTCCGCTACGGGGATCGTGCCAAAGATATCTGCGTACATGGGAACGCCCACCAGCACGGCAAGAACCACACCAAAGGGATTGCCGCCGCCCAGCACAGCTTCGATCCAGCTTTCCGGGATCCAGTTGTGAATGACCGCGCCCACGCCTACGCCCAGTAAAATATAGGGGAATACTTTCCGAAGGGTGGAGGAAACCTGCTCTTTTGCGAATTGAATCCGTTCCCGCTTTGTCAGTGCGGGAGACTCAAGATCCACGTTCACAGATTTGCGGATAAATTCTTCCACATAGGGCTCCATGTGCAGCTTCTCAATGAAAGTACCGCCGACCACGGCAATGACCAGTCCGACCACTACATAGATAACAGCGACCTTCCCGCCGAAAATGCTCGTTAAAAGGACGAGGCTTCCCAGGTCTACCATAGGGGAGGAAATCAGGAAGGAAAAGGTAACGCCCAGGGGCAGTCCGGCACTGGTAAATCCGATAAATAAAGGGATCGAGGAGCAGGAACAAAAGGGCGTTACCGTACCCAGCAGAGCGGAAACGATATTCGCGCCGATACCATGGAACCTGCCCAATATCCGTTTGCTGCGTTCCGGCGGAAAATAGCTTTGCAGATAGGAGATCATGAAAATCAAACAGCAGAGAAGCACCGTGATTTTCAGCACGTCGTAAAGGAAAAACTGAATACTGCCGCCGATACGTTCTTCCAGATCCAGTCCCAGTGCGGAAAGACCTCCGCCGATCAGCTCATTCAGCCACTTCATGCCTAAGATCTGATCCTGGATAAATTGCCATATGCTCATTTTAACCCCCCAAATGTTCGTATTGTAAATACAGATCAAAAAAATTTGATGTTTTGCGCCTGAAGAAACGCCATCTCAAGGGGGATGGCGTTTAGTTCTTACAGGAGCGGGAACAGCGGCCCTGACCGGTTTCCGGTGTGGTAACAGACAGCAGCAGCTCTATCGCTTTGTTTCTGCCGGTTTCACTCAGGCGGTAATGGGTCCACTTGCCTTCCTGGCGGCTTACTACAAGGCCGGAATCGCACAGGATCTTCATGTGATAAGAAAGCCCTGATTGCGTCAGATCCATGGGCTCCTGCAAAACACAGGCGCATTTTTCACCGCTTCGCAGCTGCTCCAGAATGGCCAGACGTTTTGGATCACATAAAGCCTTAAACACTTTGGCGTTTTCCTGATGAGTTCCCACACAATGCCCCTCAAATCAAATTTTATTGATATATTTTAGTATATGCGGCAGTGCGCCATTTGTCAATAGCGTATGCGGTTTTTTGGGAAAATTTTTTATAGCCACGGAACTGGCAGAAAGAATGCGGATAGGAAATTTATAAATTATCGTACCAGACTTCACTTCCCACTGTCATCCTGAGGCGTAAAACGCCGAAGGATCTCGACTACATCTCAGCCTACAGGTACAAAGCCCTTTTACCCGTCAGTCACTTCTAATCGAGATTCCTCGAGAAGATCCAAAGGATCTTTTGCTCGGCAATGACAGTAAGGAATGATTGATAATTTATAAATTATCGAGCTAATTACTAC
>CAMVYG010000059.1 GCA_947171615.1 uncultured Clostridia bacterium | reverse complement strand
GGACAGACTGTTTGCCAGATAATCTATAGTTTATACCATCGGCTGAAATTTGCTGTCATTTCTGAGAAGAAGAATCTCGATTATATCTTAGTCAGCGGATACAAAACCCTTTTTATGCGCGGGTTTCTGCTAATCGAGATTCCTCGCTTTGCTCGGAATGACAGGAAACAGAGAAGGATAAAATATACTTTAGTGATCCACGGGTTTCTGAATAGCAGAAAGCAAAAAAGTGGGGCAGCTCTATCGAGCTGTCCCACTCTGTATTTTTTGATCATTTAATCCCGTTGCTCTCTCAGTTTTTCCGCGCAGCTTTTCTATTTTCTCAGCTTCGGGATCACCATGACCACCAGGAGCCAGAACAATTCGAAAGCAAACAGGATAAAGGAGGAAAGCTGGCGAAGGCCGCCGAAACAGGCCATAAAGGCCACCAGCACAAAGCCCAGGATCACCGCTGCATTCTGAATGGCCACCACCACACCGGCGGTGCGCTTTTCCTCTACACAGGCGGAAACCACGCTCATCATGGATTCCACCCGGCCCTTGGTAGCCACAATGCTGTCTGCTCTGGGAATGTTTTCCTCGGTGAGCTTCCTGGCAGTATCCCCCAGCTCTCCTTCCAAAATCCCAACGGAAGCGGAGTCAATGCCAAAAAGCCTGGATACCATCTGAGCGGTAATGTTGGGGTCCGTGGTGCGGATCAGTACGCTGATGCCGCTGTCCTCTAAACGCTGAAGCTCATTTTTCCGGCGGCGGTCCGCAGAATAGGTGAGTACCAGCATGGCGGAAACCTCTACGTCTACCGCAATATAAACAACCACTTTGTTGCCGGAAACGTACTGGCTTTCTTCCTCTCTGGCAGGTGCTTCAATGCGGTGGTTGATCAGCAGGGAACGGTCTCCGATATAGATCTTTTTTCCGTCCACCCGGCCGACAATGCCGCCCCCAGCCTCATAGGAGAAATCCTCCACTTCGGGCAAAGCGTCTTCATTTTCACTGATCACCTGGTCAAACACGCCGGAAAGGGGACCGCCCACTTCTTTCATCAAGGCGGACGCCGCCATAATGGCGCTTTCTGCCCCGGCCCGGTTGCCGAAAGTCTTAATACCGCCTAAAACTACCGTACCTCTGGGGAAGATCTCTTCCGCATCCACCAGAACGGCGTTTACGTTACCCAGCTGTTCCACGGCCTCATATCCCACCACCATAGCGCCTGCCCGGCGGGCGGTTTTGCACAGCCGGCTAATGGGCAGATTTACGGAAAGCATGTTGGATGCCGCCACACAGGCGCAGGAAGCCGCCGCCAGAGCGCTGAGCGCACTGGGAACGTTCCGGGTGATCAACAGGCAGGCAATACACAGCACCAGAGAAGAGATCAGCCCGATAGGAGCCAGCAGCTGAGAAGCCGCCTCCGAGGGATCCGGGTTGTAGGAAAGCTCCAAAAACCGCTTTAAGAACCCGGCCTTGCACTGATAGGCAACCAAAGGCTTTTCCGCTACACAGTCTTTTGTCATTTTCAGGGAAGTATTGTAATCGTCATATACCCGGACGCTGTATTTCTGCTCCCGGGAGGTGACAAACCGGAAATTGCTGTGGATCCGGCGGATCATGGTGAGCTTGCCCGCCGCGTTTACAAAGAGAATGGCGGAAAGCACCACGGCATAGAGATGGAGCTTGCCGTCCGCCAGCTCAGACCGGAAGAAAATAGACGCTATCGTCTGGATCGCCACTGCCACGGCGGCCACAGCGGCAGCGCTATCGGAATTGGCGTTCAGGGCAAACAGGGCCTTCAGGCCGTTTATCACTGTGCGGTAGCACACGCCTACCGCCACGAACAAAAACACCACAGTGAGTACTACGTATACAATGGTCATGGAGCCGCCATCCGCGGAGGCTCCGCCGCCGAAGATTAAATTCACCAGAGCAAGAAGCGCTGTACACACGCCGGTGATCATCATGCGCATGGTGAGTTCCCGCATATCGCTTCTCAGCTCATGAGAAATAGATTTCGCATCCTCCGGGCCGGTATAATCGTCAATGGATTCCCCGGTATCAATAGTAGGCTCCGGCTCTTCCTCACGGTCTTCCAGCTTTTTATTCCGCACCCGGCGGCGGGGAGCGTGTTTGAGTTCTTCCTCCTCCGCAGCCTGCCGCAGCCCTTCCGATTCGGAAAGCAAAGCGCTTTGCAGCACGTCCGCGTTGATAATGTGGGTGGGGATATTCCGGGATCGATATTCGTAAATGCTGGCAATTTGGGGAATTTCCCCCAGAGGTCTGCCAGGGATCGCCTTTTTCTCCTCCGGTGCGGCCTTGGGAACGGCTTCGGTTCCGGCTCCTTCGTCTGCTGCTTCCTGTGCAGAGAACTTCGCGGCATCTTCTGCCGGCGCCACTTCCTCTGTTTGCATCTCTTCCGCAGGGACCTCTGCCAGCTCTACCGGAGCAGGCTGGGAAGGCTCCTCATAGGCTTCTTCCGGCAGTTCCTCGCCGTATTCGATGGATTCCAGGATCTTATTGACCGATTCCTCGCTGACGGCGGGCACGTCTTTTACCCGCTGCAACTCGATGGTATCGTTGAGCACATTGAGCTTGATCTCCATGGTCTGGTCATTGGAGGTTTCCAGCATGGCCTTCTGAATTCCGGACAGTTCCTCCTGGCCGGAATCTCCTCCTTCCACCTCGATCCCGTGCTGCCTGGCATAGGGATCGGCGGCAAAGGCCGTGACGGGCATGGGGGCCACCACCCCGAATTCATCGGCGATCTGGCTTTCGTCCACGCCGGCCGTCTGCACCGCTTCCGCCACCCGGCGGCGGCGTTCCTTCTGAAGCCGCTGGAAGTTCTGTTCTACTTCATCGTCAATGGCTTTCTTGGAATCGTCAAACAGAGCCTTATAGCCCTCTTCTCCCAGGGTAAATTCCCCAGTGGCGGGATCAAAGCCCTTTCGGTATTCGTCAATGGGCTTGAGCTGGAGGCCGTAGTACATATCCTCGCTCTCGTCAAAGTCCGGTGTTTTTTTCTTTCTGCCGAACAGCCCTCTCTTTTTCTTTTTCTGTTTTCCGGCAGGAGCCTCAGCGGGAAAAGCCTCTTCCTCCGCGTCCTCCCGGGGCAAGGCCTGGAAATTGCCGGTGGCGAAGGCGTTTAAGTCCGCCGTATCCTCCGGAACAGAAGCCCGACGGGCAGGAACCGGTTCTTCCGGTTCCGCCTGCGTTTCCGGCTCTTGGGGAAGCGCCGCTCCCTCTTCCCGCAGGCTGCGCTGTTCCTCCAGAATATCTTCCAATGTAAATTCCTTTTTTTCTGCCATAGGGTCAGGAATCCCTCCTTATGGGATCGACTGCGTGGAGTCCGCTTCTCTGCCTGCACACCTCGTAGCAGAGGATACCCGCCGCTACGGAAGCATTCAGGGAATTGATCTGTCCTTTCATGGGAAGAGACACCACAAAGTCCGATTTTTCCTTGATCAGTCTGCCCACGCCCCGGCCTTCAGAGCCGATCACCAGAGCTGCGGGCCCGGTAAAATCTGTTTCACACCAGGGGCTACCGTCCATATCGGCGGCATAGATCCATACCCCTTTGCTTTTCAGTTCCTCCAACAAAGCCGCAAGGTTCTGCACTCTTGCCACCGGCAAGTGCTCCACCGCTCCGGCGGAGGCTTTTCCCACCGCATAGGTCAGCCCTACGCTGCGGCGCTTCGGGATCACCACGCCGTGAGCTCCCGCACATTCCGCCGTGCGAATCACCGCGCCCAGGTTGTGGGGGTCCTCCAGCTCGTCGCAGATCACCAGAAAAGGGGGTTCCCCTTTTTCTTCTGCCAGTGCGAACATGTCCTCCACGCTGGAAAACTCCTTCACCGCCGCCACGGCTACCACGCCCTGATGAACCGCGCCGCCGCAAAGATGGTCCAGCTTGCGGGAATCCGCTTCTTTAATAGGAACCCCCGCCGCCTTTGCCTTTGCGATCAGCGAAAGCAGCGCACCGCTTTTTTCGCCTCTCTGCACATACAGGCTGTCCACTGTCCGGCCCGCCCGCAGGGCTTCGCTTACCGCGTTGCGTCCGGCAATCAGGTCGCTGCCCCGCGCCGGCTCTTCCAGCCGGGCTTTTGCTTCAAAAGGACTGTCTGAAGCCCGGTTCTTTTCTTTTTTTCCGTCCACCTTCGGCACACATCCTTTGCCAAACGACAGATCCCGATCACAGCTTGTTCTATGTATATCCGGCGTCTTTTCTGTGATAACCGTCCTGCGAGCTCTGTCACGATCTCTCTTGACCTTCTCCAGCATCTAATAATCTAGCATCCAGCGTCCATTATATCACATTCTTCTGTAAATCTCAAATAAAAATGCACCGGAAAAACGACAGATTCCCTCATGCACCTGTTTTCAGCGACATTACTCTGTGTAAAAATTCATTTTTCTCTGCTTTTTGCATGAAAATTCTTTTTTACTCCCTGGTATTTCCATTTTTTCCTGCGTTTACATAAAAGAGATTTATCTGGAAATCCAGCCTGTTGAAAACTCTGTGGAAAATGTTAAAAACTCCTTGTCCCATGCGGATTCTTCTTTCCACACCGCTTTTTTCCAGCTTAAACTTATGTCAACATCAAGTTTTTCCATTCTTCCCGCTCCATTTTTTGGGCATTTTTCTTCTTTCCTTTTAGTCCGCAATATCCAGTAGTATAGAACGTATCATTCTCTATATTTTGTGTCAATACTTTTTTCTGGACAGTAAATTTTTCCAGGGTTTTTTCCACATTCTCTATGCAGTCTTCGCCTCTTCTTTCCTGCGTCTCTTTCTGAAAAGAAATCCTACCTTTTTCTTCAAATTTGTGGTATACTGAGGTAAAACCACAGAAAAAACAGGGGCTTTTTTGCGAAATGCTCTTTTGAGCAGACCGGTTTTCCACAAAAGAAAATTGTATATTTATACATCTCGTTTCTCCGCCATATCGGAAGTGGAAATTCCAAAGTTCGCCCTGAAAAAGCCCTGGAATATTTCGGCAATTCAAGAAAGGAACGTGGTTTACCTATGAGAGAAGATATTTGCTCCATTCCGGTCAATGATGTATTTCTGCCGAAGGATGGCTGTCCCTTCTGCCGCATGCGGGACATGCTGGAGGACAGAATGGCCACCTACATCACCGGCGCCGCCATGATGGAGCCGGACGTCCGCATTGAAACCAACCGTCTGGGCTTTTGCAAGGAACACTTTGCCCAGATCCTGAAGCGGGGCAGCAGGCTTTCCGTGGCTTTGATTTTGGAAAGTCTCCTGGCCGAAGTAAAGAAGGAAGTCTTTCCGGAGGGAAAGGCTTCCGCGAAAAAAGCTGCGGCGGCGGTTCAGGCCCGGCAGGAGCACTGCTTTGTCTGTGAAAGCCTGGAAACCAATACCCGGAATCTGGTGCGAAACACCTTGAAGCTGTGGCAGAGCGATCCGGACTTCCGGCAGCTTTACAGCGAACAGCCCTGCATCTGCCTGCCCCATTACGGCATGGTGCTGGAAGCCTCCCAAAAGGTGCTGCCGAAAAAGGAGCAGGCTGTCTTTGAGGCGGAAACGGCCCGGCTTGCCGGTACATATCTTACGGGGCTTTCCGAGGACGTCACCCATTTCTGCCGCATGTTTGATTACCGCAACGCCGGAGCAGACTGGGGCAATTCCAAGGACGCCATTGAACGGGCTATTTTCTGGCTGACCTCCCGGGAACCGGATGCGGTCCAGAAGGCAGATGAGAAAAACAGATGAGCGTGCCTGTTTCGATTCCCGCCTCATTTGACCCCGCCCAGACCCTGACCTGTGGTCAGGCTTTTCGCTGGCAGGAGGTTTTCGGGGAAGACGGACTCCCCCTCTGGGAAGGGGCGGCCATGAGAAAAGTTCTCCGCCTGCGCAAAGAGCAGACGGTTCAGGGAGAGAGGATCACCTTTTTCTGCTCTCAGGAGGATTTTGAAACCATTTGGCGGCCCTATTTTGACCTGGATGCGGACTATGGCGCAAAGCAGGCTGCCCTTTCCGCTGTTGATCCCATTTTAGAGACTGCGGCTGGGTTTGCCCCCGGCATTCGCATTCTGCGCCAGGAACCCTGGGAAGCCCTGTGTTCCTTTATCATTTCCCAGAATAACAACATTCCCCGGATCCAGGGGATCGTCCAGCGGCTTTGCTGTCTTTTGGGCGAACCCATTCCCGGTTCCGGGCTTTTCACTTTTCCCGGCCCGGAGGCCCTTGCCGGTCTGACCGTGGAGGAGCTTGCTCCCCTGCGGGCCGGATTTCGGGCCAAATACCTGATCGACGCGGCGAAAAAAGTGACCTCCGGCGAAATCGAGCTTTCAAAAATAGCCCGCTCTCCCGTGGAATTCGGAAGGAGCGAGCTGCAAAAAATTCTGGGTGTGGGTCCCAAGGTGGCAGAATGTGCCTTGCTGTACGGCTTTCATAAAACAGAATGCTTTCCCATGGACGTATGGATGAAGCGGGCCATGGCGGTGCTTCTGCCGGGCCGCGCACCGGAGGAATTCGGAGAAAACGCGGGCCTTGCCCAGCAGTATCTCTTCCACTACAGCCGCATGCACCCGGAATTGTTTGAAGCCGGGGTGCTGCCGCACTGACGCTGTTGGCAAAGGCGCCAAAAAACCGGGGAGTGAATACCAACTGCCTATTAGGGCTGAGCGCCCTGCAATGAAAATTTCAGAATCTACAAACCGCCCTATCCCAGAAGGATAGGGCGGTTTCCATACTACTTGTATCTTTATTTTTCCGCACCGCGTACAAACCGCAGCAGATTTTTGGAAAAACATTTTTCCTGTATTTCTGCCGGAATTCCCAACGCCTCATAGTGCTTGCGATCCGCCGCAATAATTTTGGACGCCCCTGCGGCATTATAATCGTTGGCCTCGCAGTCGGTTCCAAAAACCAGGCGGTCTTCTACCGAATAGCCGCTGTTGTGCAGCCGGAACAACGCCTCTCTCCGGTAGATCTCCGGCGTACCCGGCGTAAGATCCACATACATCTCTACCTGGTGATACCGCATCATACAGATTTTTCCATAGATCGCAATGCATTCATCACACCAGGGCCAGGAGATATGGGCCAGAGAGAGCCGCAGCCCCTCCACATCCATCAGGCACTCAAAATTAGCCGGACGGTTAAAATTGGCGGAAGGGCCTTCGTTCCACAGGATCCCCGAATGAAACAGCAGGGGCTTTTCCCGCTTTGCAATATGGCGGTAAATCTCCATCGCCTCCGGACAATCCGGCATGGCTTTGGTGGAAATAATTTTGAAGCCCGCAATTCCCTGTTTCACGGCCTCATCGATCTCTTCCAGCGTCTGCTGTCCTCCCAGCGGATCGATCCATAGAAAAGGAAACCGATATTCCTGCTCCCGGCACAGTTCCAGCACTTCCGTCAACCGCTTTTCAAAGGGCGTAGTTTCCATGGGCTCATACCCCGCGAAGGGACGGGACATCAGAATTCCGCCGTCCACGCCTGCCTGAGCCATTTGTGCTTGCAGCGCCTCCCGGTCTACCTCTCCCATAATATGGATATGCCCGTCTAAAACCATATTGACACTTCCCTCTTTACAGCATACAAAGCTTCCCTTTTGCCTGAAAAAATTTCCGTTTCACAGTCCGGCAGATTCTTCCGCAGAACGCATGGAATAAGCAGGTGTTTCATTCCCGCTCTTTGCCTGCGTTTTCCATTCAGTATACCATGGCATCTATGGATTTTCAAGTTCGTTCTCTCAGGCCGCCTGACATCCCCGGCCACGAATTCCCCGCATTCATCCAAGTGCGAAATGATATTACAGCGCACTTCTGTGCCCTGAACGGACATTCCGTATCCAACATCCGGGATCTAGTAGCCAGAATCCAGCATCAAAAACAAAGCGTTGAATACCAAAAAACCATTGGGGGTCAGGGAGATCCCGGTTTCGTCCGCCCGCAGCAGCTGGGGCGGGCATTTTTTCGCGTTTTGGAGAAGCCGTTCAAAGCCCTGTTCTCCTTCCGGGCCGAAGCGCATGATACAGCCTTCCCGGCTCAGACCCTCTGTAAGCCGAAGGTTCAGCATGGCATATTCTGAAAAATCGCCGCCTTCTCCGTCCGGACAAGGCGGTTCTCCGGCCAAAAAACTCTCCAAGCTGCGGGGGTAGAAAAACCGCTTGCCGCCGTAAAGGGAATGGGCGCCGGGGCCAAAGCCCACATACTCCTCCCCGTGCCAGTAGGTAAGGTTGTGTCTGCTTTCCCGGCCCGGCCTTGCGAAATTGCTGATCTCATACTGCCCATAGCCGTATTTTTTTAATTCCTCCACGCAGAAAAGATACTGATCGGCAACCGCGTCATCCTCCGGCAGCGTAAGAGCCCGGGCGGCAAAGGGCGTGCCCGGCTCGATCTTTAAAATATAGGCGGAAATATGCTCCGGTTCCAGCCCGGTGGCAAAAGCAATGGATTTTCTCAGATTTTCCAGGCCTTTCTCCGGTTCTTTTTCCGGCAGCCCAAGCATCAGATCCAGTGACAGATTGGAAAAGCCGCCGCGCCTGGCGTCCTCCACCGCTTGTTCCACGTCTGTCTGGCTGTGCTTTCTTCCCAGAAAGGCCAGCTCCTCCGGGTTCGCCGACTGCATTCCCATGGAAAGCCGGTTGAACCCGGCCTTGTGTACTTCTTCAAAGAAGCCTCTGCTCACGTGAACGGGATTTGCTTCCAATGTGATTTCCGCATCCTTTTCCAGGAAGAAGCAGCGCTCCACAGTGGAAAGCAGCTGGGAAAGGCGGCCCGCCCCCAGTAAATTCGGGGTGCCGCCGCCGAAGTAAACCGTGCTCACCTTTTCTTTCCCGTGCTCCGCCGTCCATGCGGCAATCGTCCGCTCCATGGCAGAGGTATATTGCTCCATCAGCTCCTCTCTGGCGCCGACGGAGTAAAAATCACAATAAGGACATTTTCCATCACAAAAGGGAACATGAAGATAGATACCGGGCATTGCATTTCTCCTTTAAAAAGCAAACTTTTGTATTTAATTATCGCCCGATCAACGTACAATACCTGCCGGCAGCTTCTCGATTTGCCCAGCGTGGTCGCGTGCTTACTCGTCCAGCTTCAGCACTGCCATGAAGGCCTCCTGCGGAACCTCTACCGTGCCCAGCTGGCGCATACGTTTTTTGCCTTCCTTCTGCTTTTCCAGCAGCTTTTTCTTTCGGGTGATATCGCCGCCATAGCACTTGGCAAGCACGTCCTTGCGCATGGCCTTGACCGTTTCCCGGGCGATGATCTTCCCCCCCACACAGGCCTGGATCGGCACCTCAAACAGCTGCCGGGGGATCTTTTCCTTCAGCTTCTCCGTCATTTTTCTGGCTCTGGGATAAGCTTTTTCCGCATGGAGGATAAAGGAAAGAGCGTCTACTATCTCGCCGTTTAGCATGATATCCAGCTTTACCAGCTCGCTCTTCTGATAGCCCATCAGCTCGTAATCAAAGGAGGCGTACCCTCTGGTACGGGATTTCAGCGCGTCAAAAAAGTCGTATATAATTTCGTTTAAGGGCAGCTCATAGTGAATATCCACCCGGTCGGTATCGATATACTTCATGTCCTTGAACACGCCCCGGCGCTCCTGGCAAAGCTCCATGATATTTCCCACATACTCGGCGGGAGAATAGATATGGGCGTTGGCAATGGGCTCCTCCGCGCTTTGAATGGTGGAGGGATCGGGGTAGTTGGTGGGGTTGTCAATGGAAAGCTCTTCCCCGTCTGTTTTTTTGATTTTATAGACAACGCTGGGAGCAGTTGTAATTAGATCCAGATTGTATTCCCGTTCCAGACGCTCCTGAATGATTTCCATATGCAGAAGCCCCAAAAAGCCACAGCGGAAGCCGAAGCCCAGGGCGGCGGAGGTCTCCGGCTCGAAGGACAGGGAAGCGTCGTTCAAACGAAGCTTTTCCAGGGCGTCCCGCAGATCGGTATAATGGGCGCCGTCCGCCGGATAGACGCCGCAGAATACCATGGGCTGTACAGAGCGGTAGCCTTCCAGGGGCTCCGCCGCCGGACGGGTAGCCAGGGTGACGGTATCTCCCACCTGGGCCTGCCGCACCTCTTTAATAGAGGCGGCGATATAGCCCACTTCCCCGGCGTACAGGGCGTCTGCCGGTTCCAATGTGGTGGCCCGCATAAAACCGCATTCCACCACGGTAAATTCTCCGCCGGTGGCCATCATGCGAATGGTATCGCCGGGCTTTACCGTGCCATCCTTCACCCTCACATAGACAATGACGCCCCGGTAAGAGTCGTAATAGGAATCAAAGATCAAGGCCTGCAGGGGAGCGGATTCATCTCCCTGGGGGGCGGGAATATCGGTAACAATCCGCTCCAGCACCTCTTCTACATTCTGGCCGGTTTTGGCGGAGATGCGGGGGGCGTCCATGGCGGGAATTCCAATGATATTTTCTATTTCCTGGCAGACCCTGTCCGGGTCTGCGCTGACAAGGTCGATTTTATTGACCACCGGCACCAGCTCCAGCCCCGCGTCTACGGCAAGGTAAGTGTTTGCCAGGGTCTGAGCCTCAATGCCCTGGGAGGCGTCCACCACCAAAATGGCCCCTTCACAGGCGGCCAGCGAACGGGAGACCTCGTAATTGAAGTCCACGTGGCCAGGGGTATCAATTAGATTGAAAACGTAATCCTCCCCGTTTTTGGCGGTATAGACCAGGGTAACGGCATGGGCCAAAATGGTGATGCCCCGCTCCCGCTCCAGGTCCATGTTATCCAGGAGCTGATTTTCCATTTCCCGCAGGGGAACCGCCTTGGTCAACTCCAAAATGCGGTCCGCCAGGGTACTTTTCCCGTGGTCGATGTGCGCCACGATGCTGAAATTTCTGATTTTATTTCTATCCATAGTCTTTCATTTCCTCCCGGAAAAGATCGGTCAGCTTTAGTATACATGATTTTTTGGAAAAAGAAAATGGAAAATTGCTTTTTCAATATCCGGACAATAGATTTTCTTTCCCTGGCGAAAGACGAGAACAGCGCTGGACGATTCCCACTGAGAATCAGCGCCCCCAGAGGGAGAGCCAAGAGGCGGTGCTGATCGTTAATCTATACTTTTTCACTGCACTTATTGTCATAGCTGAGAAGAAGACTCTGCGAGTCTTCACG
>CAMVYG010000058.1 GCA_947171615.1 uncultured Clostridia bacterium | reverse complement strand
GTCTCGAATAGCAGAAACCAGCGGGTGAGCAGAACTCTAACGACTAACGACTAACAGCTAATAGATAAATCACAAAATTCCCTGCTCCACCAGCCGGGCGGTTTTCAAAATGCCAATCTGGGTTTTGGCGTCCGGTATTTCATTTCGCAGCACCATGTTTACCGCTTCCTGTAAGGGAATGCGCTCGTTGGTGAGAAATTCCCCCTCATCCAGATGCAGCGTGCCCTCGTCGCTTATGAGGCGGCAGGCCCAAAGGCGGATGATCTCCCCTGCATAGCCGGGAGTGGGATAAATATTTCCCAGGGAAACATAGGAGTCCGCGGCGGTGCCGGTTTCCTCCCGCTGTTCCCGCTTCATGGCCTCAAAAGGGTCCTCCCCCGGTTCCAGCTTCCCGGCGGGAAGCTCTAAAAGGACTTCTCCATAGGGGTAGCGGAACTGGCGGACAAAGATCAATTCTTCCTTGTCTGTTAAAATCGCCACGCTGACCCCGCCGGGGTGCTCTACCACCTCCCGCTTGGCAAGCTTGCCGTTTTCCAGCTCCACATCGTCCACATGAACCCGAATGATCTTACCCGTATAGATCTCCTGTTCTGCTTTTTTAAGCTCTGTCAGCTTCATAAGAGTCTTTCCTTTCCTTGCTGAGTATCAAATGGTTTCATCGAAAAGGCGGTTCATCACCAAGCCTGTAATGAGCTTCGGATAAAAATAGGTGGACTTCTGGGGCATTTTCTCCCCGGCGGCAGCCACCGCGCTGATTTCAAGCACACGGGTGGGATTCAGAAGGAAACAGCACTGGCTTTCCCCTGCTTTTACCGACTGCTCCGCTTCTTCGGCGGAACGGGTATAGCGAAGATTTTTCTGGGCCGCCATATTTTCCCTGTCGATCCCCAAAAGCCGTTCTAAAATCAGGCTGTGGAGGATGGTCACGTCCAGGCTGCGGTAAGCCTGGCTCTTTTCCGGCAGCAGGCCGTCCATGACTTTCCCGTCCTGCAAAACAAGAGTGTACCACTGCGCTCCGTCAAAGAAGCCGAAGGTGTGGCGGCCCGCTTCATAAAAGGTGTTCAGGGCTTCCTGGGTTTCCTCCCGGGTTTTCCTGGGGGCGGTTTCAAACCATTCTCCGCAGATTTCCGGCAGCTTTGCAGGGTCAAAATCGGGAAGGGAGTTTAAAAGCCTGTGGGTGGGAAATACCACCAGGCCATCGTCCTCTATATCCACCAGCATCATCATCACATAATCTGCGTCAGGACAATATCTATCTTCTTCCCGCAGGGTATTGCGATACCGCAGAGCCGTTTCATACCGGTGGTGGCCATCGGCAATATACAGCTTTCTGTCAGCAAAATCCTCCCGCAGCGCGGCAATGGAAACGGGATCGTTTACCACCCACAGGCGATGGGTAATAAGACCGTCGGAAAACTCATACCGGGGAGAGCAGGAGGCCGCTAAATTGTCAAGACGCTGGCGGGTAATGTGCTGATCGTCCCGATACAGGGAATAGATTTGGCTGAAATTGCAGCCGGTAGCCCGCATCAGCTGAAAGCGGTCTTCCTTTGCCTTGCTGAGGGTTTCCTCATGGGGCAGGACCACCCCGGCGGAGAATTCCTCCAGCCGTACCCGGCAGATCATGCCCCGAAGCTTTTTTGTTTCCCCGTGATCCACCTGATCCAGAAATTCTTCCTCATAGATGTAAATGCCCTCGTCCATGTCCTCCTTCAGAATGCCGCGTTCCAGCCATTCCCTGAGAACGGCTCCGGCCTCCCGGTAGGGCTCTTCCCCCTTCGGAAGCTCCAGCCGAATTACATTATGGGGATTTTGGGCAAGATAAGCCCTGTACTCCTCCTCGCTGATAATGTCATAGGGCGGGCAGACCAGCTCTTTGATCTCCCCGGCCCTGGCGGTATCATACCGCAGCGCGCGAAAGGGTCTGATTTCAGCCAATGTGATCACCTCGTTTTAATTAGATGCCGGAACAAAAGCTTGATAAACTGTGCTCCTATTGTACACCGTACTCCGTTTTCCCGTCAAGGCTACGGCTGGGAGAGAACGATTGAAATTAGCAATTAGTACTTACCCTTGGCTCCCCTGATGAAGGGGAGAAGCTGCTCTATAAGCAGCTTCCGCTGTCACGGCTTTGCCGTGACTGAGGGGTTCTACCCGAATAGCCGGTAAAATGCGAGTTTTATGCAGGTTTATAGCAAGCTGGAACCTCTCCACCATGCTTACGCATGGTCCCCCTCCCCTTTCAGGGGAGGCAAGGGTTTTCTGCTATTTGTTAGTTTACTAAATCTCAATGAGCCTTTCTCTTGAAAATTGCTCATTGCTAATTACTAATTACTAACCGCTAAAACCTTTCTTTCATCATGGTTCATTCACGAAACGTTCACAATGACAGGATATCATAGCAATACTGCCCGAAGTGTCGGGATAGGGTATTGCAAATCTTTCGGTTTTGCGGTACTATTGATATTATATGGCTGAAAATGGGAAAACCGGCATTTTAATGGCCGAGCAAAATTTCCGTATGTCAGTATGCTATGCCGGAGAAACAGGAGGAATCAGGTCAAATGGTAGAGGTCAGAAACCTCACGAAGCGCTACGGCACAAAGCTGGCGCTGGATCACGTGAGTTTTACAGTAGAGGAAGGCTCCATTGTAGGCTTCCTTGGCCCCAACGGCGCGGGAAAATCCACAACGATGAACATCGTTACCGGGTATCTTTCCGCCACTTCGGGGGAGGTTTTGGTTTCGGGAAAAAACATCCTGGACGAGCCTCAGGAGGTCAAGAAAATGATCGGGTATCTCCCGGAGATGCCGCCGCTGTATATGGATATGACGGTAAAGGAATACCTGAATTTCATGTATGAGCTGAAAAAGGCCAGGCTGCCCAGAGAAAAGCACATTTCCGAGATTTGCAAGCTGGTGAAGATTGAAAATGTATACAACCGGCTGATCGGGAATCTCTCAAAGGGCTATAAGCAGCGTGTTGGCATTGCTCAGGCGCTGATCGGGAACCCTCCGGTTCTGATTTTGGACGAGCCCACCGTGGGCCTGGATCCCAAGCAGATCATTGAGATCAGAACGCTCATTAAAAACCTGGGCAGAAATCACACGGTTATTCTCAGCTCTCATATTCTCTCAGAGGTACAGGCGGTGTGCGAGCGCATTATCGTCATCAATAACGGCTGTGTGGTGGCGGACGGCGCCACCGATACACTGGCTCACGATCTTTCCAAGGATCACCGGCTGCTGCTGCGGGCGGAAGGCCCGGAGCGGGAAATGGTACACGCCCTTCTGGGGCTGCCCCATGTGGTGGACGCAGCTTCCCTGGGAGAAAAGGAGCGGGGCGTGTTTGAGATCACGGTAGAGTCCGAACCGGACGCGGACCTGCGCAGAGATGTGTTTGCTTTGCTGGCCAGAAAGGGCTGGCCCCTGCTGGCTATGAAAAATATGGATCTCACGCTGGAGGATCTGTTCCTGCAGCTGACAAGCGGCGATGCTGCCCTGCACCATTCTTCCGGAGAAGCCTCCTCTGATGAGGCAGAGGAAGCCGAGCAAGAAGATACAGTTTGAAAAATAGATTTTTCAAACGTGGTTTCCCAAGAAAATCATGGAGCGGTTTCCATTTTTGGAAACCAGCCGCAATTCCCGAAGAAAGGATGATTTTGCCGGGAAAAATTTCCCGCAAAATCTATGGTTAAAGAAATGAAAGCAATTTTCAAGCGGGAGCTTCGCTCCTATTTTAACGCCCCGGTGGGCTATGTGTGTATTGCCGCCCTGGCAGCCCTTTATGGCTATTTCTACTATCAGGTCATGGCCCTGGGGTCTACCAGTTATATTCGCAATGTGTACGGTACCCTGTTTACCTTCGGCATGATCGTGATCCCCATTATCACCATGCGGAGCATGACGGACGACCAGAAGAACAAGACCGATCAGGCCCTGCTCACCGCCCCGGTCAGCGTTACCGCGATTGTAACCGGAAAATTCCTTGCCTGTTGGTTTGTGTTCTTTATCGCGTCCACACTGGGCCTGCTTCCGCCGGTGGCTATGAGCTTCTTTTCCTCCCCGGCCTGGGGAGAGATCATCGGCAACTATCTGGGCACCCTGCTGTACGGCGGTGCAATGATCTCCATCGGCGTGCTGATCTCCAGCCTGACGGTGAGCCAGATCATAGCTGCCATCGGAACCTTTGTGGTGTCCGTGTTCCTGATGTATATTGATAACCTGGCCAGTGCCATTTCCAACAAAACGGTAAGCGCCGTGGTAAGCTGGCTTTCCTTCAACAGCCGGTACACCACCTTTACCCAGGGTATTTTCAGCGTATCGGCCACGGTGTTTTTCCTCAGTGTGATGGCGGTATTTTTGTTCCTGACCGCCCGCAGGCTGGAAAGCCGCCGTTGGAACTAAAGGGAAGGAGGCTATAACATATGGAAACGAATCGTAATGATATGGAGCAGCTGGAAAACAACCAGCCTTCTGTAGAGACAGAGGAGAACCAGGCCGCACAAACGGAAAGCCCGGAGGAGAGCAAAACGGAAGCCGCCGCAGAGCAGGAAGCGCCCTCTCCGAAGCAGAAAAAGGGCAATGGCGGACTGCTCCGCAGCAATAAATTGAAACGCGGTGGAATGGCCACCGTCATGTCCGTTGTATTTATCGCCATCATTGTGGTAATCAATATACTGGTAGGTCTTTTGACAGAGCGGTTCCCCTCTTTGAACTGGGATCTTACCGCCGATAAGCTCAATACTCTTTCCGACCAGGCGGTGGAGATCGCCAGGGGCGTGGAGCAGGAGACCACCATTTATCTGATCGGCGAGGAAGAGGCGTACCGCAAGGACCGCCTGTACAGCTCCTATGGCCTGGAATACAGCCAGATCTCCAACCTGGCGGAAAAGCTGCGGGAAGTAAACTCCAAGATTTCCGTGGAATTTATCGACCCGGACACCAATCCCGGCTTTATCAGCCAGTATCCGGAGGAAAATCTTGTTTCCGGCTCGGTGCTGGTGAAAACAGAAAAGCGGCATAAGCTGCTTTCCGTCGCTGACCTGTTTACGGTGAGAAGCAACCAGAACACTTATCAGACGGAAACCTATTCCAAGGTAGACAGCGCCCTGGCGGGAGCTTTGGAAATCGTAAATCTGGATACGATGCCTGTAGTTACCATGGCCACCGGCCACGGGGAGCTGCTTACCAGCGAGGTGCTGGGCAGCTTTGAGGATTTGCTGGAAACCCAGAATTTTGAAATCCAAAAAATTGATTTTCTCACGGAAGAGATTCCGGAGGAGACCCAGCTTCTGATGATCCCCACTCCCTCTACCGATTACACGGAAGAGGAAATTCAAAAGCTCCGGGAATATATTGACGACGATACCCATGCCGGTCAGCGTGCTTTGCTGGTGACCTGCCATGCTTCTCAGAGCGAACTGCCCCGGCTTGAAAGCTTCCTGGAGGAGTGGGGCGTTCAGGTGGGAGAAGGCGTAGTGGCCGAGACGGACGCCGCCCGGGTTGCCCTGCGTAACGCCGGTTATGTGCTGGTAGATCCCTCAGAGAATCTGCTTACTGAAAACACCTATAATCCCCTGGTATCCGCCAGCAGCCGTCCCCTTTCCCTGCTGTTTGCGGCCAATGGAGATGTAGTGATGACGGAATCCCTTTGGACCACCGCCTCCAGCGCCTACGTGGCTACAGAGGATATGACGGAAGCCGACGTGGCTACCCTGGAGACCTCGCAGCAAACGGTGGCCTGCATTGCGGAAAAGCGGCCCAGAGTAGATGGCGAGGAATCCCGCCGGAGCCTGGTCGTATTTGGTTCTTCCTATGTATTTACCGATACCTTTATGAATACAGCGGCCTTTGGTGACAGAAACTATGTTACCGACCTGCTGGGCTACTGCACCGGCACGGACGGAAGCGAGGTCTCCGTTATGACCCATCAGGTACAGACCAACACCCTGGACGTAGCGGCTTCCGTAAGCACCATCAATGTGCTGGGTCTGGGCGTATTTACTGTGGGCCTGCCTTTGGCGATTCTCATTGTGGGGCTTGTGGTATTCCTGAAGAGGAGGCACCTGTAAGCCTATGAAAAAGACCGGAAGAAATATTTTGATTATGCTGGCGGTGCTGCTGGTGCTGGG
The DNA here is from genome assembly GCA_947171615.1 of uncultured Clostridia bacterium. GTDB lineage: Bacteria > Bacillota > Clostridia > Oscillospirales > Acutalibacteraceae > Acutalibacter. Next base: position 4,999 of record CAMVYG010000058.1, on the reverse strand, counting down.
AGGCGTTTCAGCCTGGCTGTTTTTAACTCCCTCTGAGGAGGATGCGGAAAACAGCTCCGCCGCCTCGTCCTCTCAAGTTTCCTCCGCTCCGCAGGAAGCTTTGATGGATTTAAAAACGGAGGACGTGAAATTGATCTCCGTGAAAAACCAGGAGGACAGCTTTGAGTTCGTTCCCGCGGGAGAGGACTTTGGCCTTCAGGGCTATGAGGACTGCGAGCTGAACACCACCATGATTTCCAGCAGTGTTCAGTCCCTGCTTTCCATGACGGCCTCTAAAAGTCTGGGCTCCAGGGAAGATCTGAAGGAGTTTGGGCTGACCGGGGAATCCGCCGCGGAGGTGGAGATCAGCTGCAAGGACGGAACAACCCAAAAGCTTGTGTTGGGCGGCAAGGCGGGAGAATCCGCCGGGCGATATGTTCTGAAGGATGGCGAAGTCTCTATTGTGGCCGGCATCTCCGAGCAGCTTTACGGCGATAAGTTCAGCTATTTCAGCGCTTATCTGTATTCTGTTTCGGAGCGTACCTCTGTAGTGACCGCCGAGGACGGAACGGAATCTACAGAAACCCTGCCGGATGTTTTGTACCGGCTGAAGCTCTCCGGCAGCAATTATCCGGAGACGGTGGAGATCGAGTATAACGAAAGCGTGACCAGCGGCTATTTGATGACCGCTCCGGTAAAAGCGGAGTCCGGCACCAATGGTCTCACCACGCTGGTGGAGGGCATCAAGGCGCCTACCGCTGTAGGCGTGGCGGCAGTTCACCTCACCGATGAGCTTTTGGAAGAATATGGATTAAAGGAGCCGGCCACCGTCATGGAATTCACTTTGAATTCCGACACCCACACCATGTCCCTGGGTAAGGCGGATCCCGATGGAAACTGCTATCTTATGCTGGATGACCGGGACGTTGTGTATAAGGTGGCAAAAAGCACGGTGGAATCCTGGGCGGAGCTTCCCCTGTTGAAGCTGCGCATGAGCTATATCTGGCTGTCAAATATTAAAGACGTGAAGCAGCTGTCCCTGACGGCAAACGGCGTGGACTACCGGTTTGATATGGAGTGAACCCTGGACGAAGAAAAATCTACGGAAGACTCACCCCTGAGTGATATAGGTGTGACAAATGCTGCTGGCAAGGAGATCGAATATGAGAATTACCGCACCTTCTACCAAAGCCTGATCAGCGTGGCGGTGCTTTCCACCGAAAAAATGGAATTTACCGGGGAGCCGGTGTTCCGGGTGGAATACGGCTATTTTGATGGTTCCGATCCGAACGTCATCGAATTTTACCCTGCGGAAAACGATAGATGCGTTGCCGTGCTCAACGGGGAGTTCAACGGCGTAGTGCGGAAGGCAGAAGTCGAAAAGCTGGCCTCTCAGTTGGCTGAGGTGCACGGATAAGAAGATTTGGAGAACAAGCTGTGAGGCGTTTTCACGGCGTTTCTCTTTTAGAAGGAGATCGGGTTTGCGGCTTTTGCCGCTGACGAGATGGTTTTCCGCAAAACCATCCGGGCAATTTTCCTTCGCAAAACCAACCGCAATTTCCGAAGAAAGGATGATTTTGCCGGCAATATTTGTCTGTAGAATCTATGGTCATAAAAATGAACTATAAGAAAAAGCTCCTTTGTGCCATGCTGTGCCTGGGTTTGATGCTTGCTGCTTTTCAGGGCTGCTCCCTGGGGAAAAAGGATTCTTCTCTTGCGTCCTCACAGCTGTCTCTTCGGATGCCGGAGAAAAAATTTACACCATTGGCCTGCTTCAGTTTATGGAATATCCTTCCTTCAACACGGTTCGCGAGTCCTTTATGGGCCGTCTGGAGGAATGGAATTGTGATGAAAGCCTGGTGAAAATCGATTATCAGAACGCCGGCGGCGATGAGAAAAAAGCGGAGGAGCTCTGCCAAAAATTTGTAACGGATAAGGTAGACTTGATTGTGGCTATTTCCGATCCGGCTGTTCATGCCGCCGTTACGGCGGTAAAAGGCAGCGAGATCAAGGTGCTGGCTGTTTCGGCGGAAGAGCTGGGGGCAAAGAATGCCCAGGTTCTGGAAGGCAATGTGACCGGTGTGCAGGGAAAGTCCACCGTTTCCGCCGTGATCGATCTGGCTTTGCAGGGAAATCCTGGTTTAAAAACCTTCGGATTGCTGTATGATCCTCAGGAGCCTGTTTCCAGGGCTCAGGCTGAGGAAGCAAAACAATACTGCACAGAAAAGAATCTTGCCGTAGAGGAAGGAGTCCTTTCCGGCTCTGCCAAGCCTGAGGAGGCCGAGAAAGCGGTTTCCGCTCTGTGCGAAAAGGTCGACGCGGTGTTTACCCCCATAGGCGTCGGAGCAGGAGCCTTGTCCGGAACTATTTCAAAAACCATGAATCAGGCGAAAAAACCCTGGTATGCGGGTACCGATGCTCTGGTACAGGGCGGAGCCCTGGCGGCAGTCAGCCTGGACTATGGAGAAATGGGCCGCCAAGCTGCCGATTTGGCGGTAGAGCTGGTAGAAGGAAAGCCTGTTTCTCAGTGTCAGGCAGTCAGCCTGACAGAATATCGAACCTATATTAACCAGACCACGCTGGATGCGGTAAAGGCTGTTTTCCCCGAAGAAATTTTGGAAAGCGCCTATTTCTATTCCAGCGGTGTGGAGCAGTAAAATGATTTGATCACAAAGCTATGCAAAAAAGCGTTCCTGAAAGGGAGCGCTTTCTTTTTTGTATAAGAGACCGGCAAAAATTTCAAGCGGTGTTTTCACCAAAGCAGGTTCATAAATCGCAAATGCGGTATGGGGCTATGTCCGCAGCGCAGATAAGTACAAGTTGAGATCCTTCGTAAAATCGAAAGGATCTTTTTTTGTGCAGAGGCATTGTAACTCAAAATTTGTTATCAGCTATCGGCCACGAAAGCTGCGAGCAGCGAAGCATCTCTTAGCATATAAGAAAAAACAAAAAATCCTCTTGACTTTCTTTGTAACTAAGCCTATACTAAATATAGGCTTAGTTTTTAAGAATAAGTGCGCATGTTCGGAGAAAACTCAGAAAGCGATCCGTAAAAAGGGGAGTGAATTCTCGCACCCTTGGGAGCCGGAAACAAAAAATCAAGAGGAAAGGAAGGAGCAAATGGCACAACAGAGACTGGAAGATTACGGAAGTGACCGGAGGAAGAAAGAGGAAGAGAAGAAAAATTCAGATGCAATACAGTACACAAGAGAAACGTATTACCACGGCGGCGCAGGCCCTACCACAGAGGAGTTGAACAAAGTGGCGGAAAAGAACAGCGGCCTGACTCAGCGCAAGAACGATGCGGAAAAGAACCTCACCTATACTGCGAAATACCAGAACTCGAAGTATAATCTGGCAGTTTCCGCCCAGCAAAGCCTTATGGAATACTGGGAAAACTCCGGCCTGGAGGAAAAGTACAAAAGGCTGAAGGCAATGGAGGAGGAATATGAAAGGAATCCCAGCCCGGAGCTGGCCCGGGAGCATAACGCGCTGCTGGAAGACGTCCGAAAAAGAGAAAGCGAACTGCGGGTGTACGAAAATGCCTACCAGGGCTTCAAAAACGATCACGACGCCCTGCGGCAGCAGGGGGAAAACGAATGGAAAACCTATCAGGAGATCAATGAAGAGTGGGACAAAAACCAGCGGATTTTACATTACATGGGAGACGACTACCTGGAAAACGACTGGGAGCATCTGTCGGAGGACGCCTGGGGTTTTTTGAAAAGCCACGACAACCGGCAAAATGAAACCCTTCAAAGCACCAATGACTGGATCGACCAGCAGATCTCCGATCTTGATGAGAAGATCCAGAATACCCAGATCGGCTATGAAAACAAGCTGCTCTATTACCGCAATTATTACAGCAATTTTAATGAATATCCAGAGGGTAACTTAGCCGCTGATGCAGATCTTGAAAGCTACAAAACAAAAATCAAGGGGCTGGAAGAGCAAAAAGCCCAGTACCAGCAGATGAAAAAGGATAACCAAAACGAACTGGATTTCCGAATAAAGTACAGCGGCCTGAAATACAATGACGATTTTCAGGAATACGCAGGCTATGTGCCGGAGGAGCTGGGAACTTTTGCTCTTCTGACGGATACAGGAGGTACTTATCGTCACATCAATGGAGATGCTGTACCGGGGATATGGGATTCTTCAAAGGGCCATTTGAAGGAAATGACGCCCGATGAGATCAGTATCTTTAATTACCTGTATCGGAAAGGAGAAGAAGAGGAAGCAAAAAACTACATAGAAGCTCTCACCCCGGTGCTGTACCGGCGGCAGCGGGAAAGCAGAGAAAAGTCTATAGAGGAATTTTCCCAGGAAAACTGGGGAACGGCAGTCCTGTCATCCATTGGAAGTGTATTGACAAAGCCGCTGGAGGGCATCAGCTACATCGGGCAGGGGATCGATTACCTGATGGACGGAGAGATCGACCAGAATGCGCCGTATAACGCCTTTGTCTATGAGAACAATGCGGCCCGGAACGCGGTGGAGGAAAAGGTACGGAAAAACTGGGGAGAAGCGGGAAGCTTCCTGTATCAGTTGGGTATGGGTCTTGCGGACTTTGCTTATACCCTTGTCTTGTCCAAAGGGGTCGCCTCGGGACTGGGAACGCTGGGAATGCCCATAGCGGATATGACAAAGGCGGCCTCCCGCCTGTCACTGGCGATCATGGGAACGGAGTCGGCGGCCCAGACGGTGCTGGAATCCAAGGACAAGGGCCTGGACGATGGGGACGCCTTCTGGCTTGGCACCATAGCAGGAGCAACGGAAATTCTCACAGAAAAGGTGAGCCTGGATACCCTGCTGGATAAGGTGGGCATGGGAAAAAACAAGCTGACGTATCTGCTGAAAAACGCACTTGCCGAGGGAGGCGAGGAGATGACCAGCGAGGCGGTGAACTGGCTGGCGGATGTGCTGATCTCACAGGATAAGTCGGACTGGCAGGAGACGCTGTTCTATTACAAGGTCATGGGCTTTTCGGAGGACGAAGCATTTCTGGAGGCCATGAAGG
>CAMVYG010000057.1 GCA_947171615.1 uncultured Clostridia bacterium | reverse complement strand
GCCCAGCAAAAACCGTGTGACGCCGCCATGAATCAAAGGAGGAGATTTCATGCCCGAAAACGAAGGCACTCCCGAATTCGATTGCCGGGATTATTTCAAAGAAGCAGTCTGTATTGACGCCATGCGGATCTACGACTCTTGCAGCGACAAAGACTGTCTGGAGGACATAAGGGTTCTGTTCCCCGCAGACCGGCAGGCATTGGTAGACAACGCCACTAACGTGCGGATCAGAGACGTAAATGTCATCACCGTGTATCTGGACTTGCAGCCCATTCCCTTTAATAAGGGCTTCTATTCGGTGGATATGACCTTTTTCTTCGACGTCTGCCTGGATCTGTTCGGCAGCTCCGCTTCCTGCCCGGTACCGGTAAACGGCGTGGCTATTTTCAACAAGAAGGTAGTCCTGTACGGCAGCGAGGGCAACGTAAAAATGTTCTCCTCGGATCAGTGTGAGGAAAGCTGCGAACCCCAGGATTCCACCGTGCTGCCTAAAGCGACGGTGCAGGTTGCAGAGCCGGTGGCATTGTCCGCCAAGCTGTGCGACAGACCGCTGTGCAGCTGTGAGCCATACTGCCGTATTCCCGAATGTATCTGCCAGAGATACGGCGGCGAATTCCAGTCTGCTCCCCAGCGGAACAACGTGTATGTCACCATCGGCCTTTTCACCATTGTACAGATCGTGCGCAATGTGCAGATGCTGATCCCCGCCTACGATTTCTGTATTCCGGAAAAGGAATGCGTGACTTCCAGCGATAATCCCTGCGAGCTGTTCCGCCGCATCGATTTCCCCACCGATGAGTTTTTCCCGCCCAGAGCTTCAGACCTGGGCGACGGTGGAAAATGCTGCAAGTAAACCGCCCAATGTTCTAAAGAAAGCGGCCCCCGGTTTTACCCGAGGGCCGTTTTTCCATAAAGCAAAAGGACAGTTCTGTTTTTGCTGACGCGGGGCCTGCTTTTCAAGCTTCTTCACCGCCTTTCAGCAGTGAAGAATGGCGGTGGCTGGTTGAGAAATTAAGCCCACATCTCAGTCCTCCACCTGCGCGGTATAAAGCTGATAGTATTTCCCCCGCTGCTCCAGAAGCTTTTCGTGGCTGCCCATTTCCGCAATACCCTTATCGGAAATGTACAAAATGCGGTCGCAGTTCTTAATGGTGGAAAGCCGGTGGGCAATGATAAAGGAGGTGCGCCCCTTTAAAAGGGCCTGCAGGCCTTCCTGCAGCAGCCGTTCCGTTTTGGCGTCGATGGAGGAGGTAGCCTCGTCCAGCACCAAAATGCGCGGGTCGGAAAGCAGGGTGCGGGCAAAGGCCACAAGCTGCTTCTGCCCCTGGGAAAGTCGGGAGCCCCGTTCGTTTACCTGGGTATAATAGCCGTTTTCCATCTGGCTGATAAATTCGTGGGCGCACACCGTTTTGGCGGCGGCGATCACCTCTTCGTCCGTGGCGTCCAGGCGGCCATAGCGAATATTATCCATGATGGTACCGGAGAAAATGAAGCTGTCCTGCAGCATAATCCCCATTTGAGAACGCAGGGAATGCAAAGTCACTCCGGCAATGTCGTGGTCGTCCAGCAGGATCCTTCCCCCGTTGATATTATAGAACCGGGAAAGAAGGTTCACCACCGTGGTTTTGCCGGCTCCGGTGGGGCCTACCAGGGCAATGGATTCTCCGGAGACCACTTCCAGGTCAAAATGCTCCAGCACATTGATAACCCCGTCATAGGAGAAAGTTACATCATCAAATTTCACCGCACCGGTAATGGGCGGCAGCTCTGCGGCGTCCGGCGCGTCATCTACGGTGATGGGCTCATCCATCATTTCAAAAATACGCTCCAGGTATGCCACGGCATTGATAAAGGTGTTGTAAAGATTGGAAAGGCTCAGAATGGGCTGCCAGAACCGCCAGGCATAAGAAGCCAGGGCGATCAGCGTGCCGATCTGCACCGCAGGCCCCAGCATCATCAGCCCCACAAGATACATGGCCCCTACCACCCAGGTGGAAATATTGTCTACCGACAGCCAAATCAGGTTGGAGGTATACTGGGCTTTCATCCAGGTGCGCTTGCAGTTCTGGTTCAGCTTATCATAGATCTCGGCATTTTCCTCCTCCCGGATAAAGGCCTGGGTGATTTTCATGCCGTCAAGGCTTTCATGAAGGTAAGCGTTCAGGTTGGAATTCTTGTTGGAATTGTCCTGCCATGCTCTGCGCTGAGCGGGCTTTACCAAAAACACCACCACGATGAGCAGGGGGACGCCCGCCATCACCACAAGGGACAGCCGAACATCACACAGCAGCATAAACACGGCAATCAGGATCAGGTTGAAGATTTCCAGAACAAAATTGATTATGCCGTTGGAAAGGGCGTCTGACACGCTGTTGATGTAATTTATCACCCTGGTCAAAATCTTGCCGTGGGGCCTGTCGTCATAAAACTGGAAGGGCAGCTTTTGCAGGTGCTCAAAGAGGTCCTTACGGATATCGTAAATGATCTCCTGCCCCACCTCGATCATATACTGGGAGCGAACCTTGGAAAACAGAACAGAGGCCAGGATCGCAGCGAGCATAATAAACGCCAGGATCACAAGCTCGCCGTAATCCTTATTTGGTACGGATACATCAATGCTTCGCTGGATCAGCAGCGGGCCCAGCAGCCCCGCTGCCGCGGAAATAGCGGAATACACAAGGGCCAAAATCATTTTTTTCTTATGACGGCCCACATAGGAACCTGCCCGCAGCAAATGCTTGATATTAAACGGTGTTTCCAGGTTTTCGTCTACATCAAATCTGTTTCTCGCCACCTGTTATTCCCCCTTTCCTGTTTCGGCAGTCAGCTCTTCCTCACTGTTGCCGTTTTGCAGTAAAAATACTTCCCGATAGTAGCCGGGCTTCTGAGAAAGCTCCGCGTGGGTGCCAATTTCAGTAATGACGCCGTTTTCGATCACCACTACCTTATCCGCTCTCTTTGTAGTGGAGATCCGCTGGGCCACGATAATTTTCGTACAGGGAAAATCCAGGCTTGCAAGCTGTTCCTGAATATACTTTTCCGTTTCCAGATCCACCGCGCTGGTGGTATCGTCCAGGATCAATACAGAGGGCCGCACCGCCAGCGCCCGTGCCAGGGCAATGCGCTGCTTCTGGCCGCCGGAAAGCCCGGTGCCGCGCTCTCCGATCACGGTATCAAAGCCCTCCGGCAGCTTTTCCGCAAAATCCACATCCGCCATTTTAGCATATTGCTTTACTTCTTCCTCTGACAGCTTGGTATTGCCATAGGCAATGTTCCCATCTACCGTATCGGAGAACAGGAACACATCCTGGGTGGCGATGCCGATAGAGGAACGCAGGCTGTGGAGATCATACCGATTGACAGGCACGCCGTCTACCGTGACCTCTCCCTCCGTCACATCGGAAAAACGGGGGATCAGGCTGATCAAAGAGGTTTTTCCCGAACCGGTGGGGCCCATGATGGCCACAGTCTCTCCCGGCTGGATGGAAAGGTCAATATGCTGCAAAACCCTGGTTCCATGGAGCGTCAGCCCCGCGTCCCGGAAACAGATCTCCCCTTTGATCCTGCCTTCCGGCTTTACAGCGTCAGGACGGCTGGCAATGGTGGATTTCGCGTAATACAGCTCAATGATCTTTCCGGCGCTGGCAAAGAAGCGCTGTAAGTCATTCAGGTGCATTCCCAGCATGCGCATGGGGTTTGTCAGCGTCCAAGTGAGAGAATTGAACAGCGTAAAGGTGCCGATGGAAATGCGCCCGCTGATCAGGAAACCGCCTCCTACCAGCAGCACCGCAATGGAAAGAGACTGGGAAAGGGTATCTATGTAGGGGCTGAATTTCAGCCACATCAAAGAAGCTTTCTTATTGGCTTCCTTATACTCCCGGTTCTTCTCATCAAAACGCTGGATCTCATAGTCCTCCCGGGCAAAGGCCTTTACCACCCGGTTTCCGGAAATGTTTTCCTGAGCGGCGGTATTCAGCCGGGAAAGCTTTTCCCGCAGCTCTATGTACAATGGGTGCACCCGCTTGGAAAAAAGAGAGGTAAGCCCGAAGATAATAGGCGTTACCGCCAGCATGCTCAAGGCGAATAGCCAGTCCGTGACCAGAAAAACAATGGAGGCCGTCAGGAACATAAAAGCACAGTCGATGAGCTGACGAATGACCCAGGCCACCATAAAACGGATCATATCCATGTCACCGGTAAGGCGGGTCATCAAATCGCCGGTACGGTTCCGGCTGTAAAACGCCTGGTCCTGCTCCTGCATATTTTTGTATAGATCACGGCGCAGCTGGTAAATCAGCTTCTGCGAACACCCTTCATAGGTCATCACCGAGAAATAGCCGAAGCCGGTTCTGAACAGCGTAAAACCAATGAGGGTCGCCACCAGCATGATAAGCTGGGATACTACCTCCTCCGTCACTGCTCCGGTGGCCTGCACGGGCTCGAACACCAGATCCATGATACTTGCCGTGATCACAGAGTTCCCCAGCGCCAGTACGGAAAGCAGCACCGTGGAGCAGAGCGCGAAGATGTAGCGCTTGCGAAACCCCTTCATCCTCGCCCAAAGCCATTTCAGTTGAAACATAAAACCCCTCCTTTTTCTCAAAAGGAATCAAAATAAAATAAGAACTTCTTTGAAAATCGCAAGCATTGTTTTCCCGCCCGAAAGGATCTCTTCCGCAGCAAAAATCCCATATCCTCTCTCTTTTCAAAGAAGCTCCGGCCATTTTGCTTTCGCAAAATGTTTTTCAAGCTTTGCGCATTATAGCATACGTGCAGAAAAAGTAAAGGGGTTTTTCAAAATTTCTTCCAGAAAAATAAAAAAGGGCATATTGCTCAAAAAACCATCTGTTTGATCTCCCTGAAAAAAGCAAAAAAGAGAGGGCATGCGCTCTCTCTTTTTTCATGTCTGTAAAGTATATCAGCTTGCCGGGAAAGTCAAGACAATTCCTGCTTCCGTTTCCTCCGTTTATAAAACAGGATCGCAAGATACACCGCTAAAAAGCCCAGGATGATCAGCACCAACACGATAGAATCTCCCGGCCCTCCCATTTTTACCTCGGCCCAAAGGGTGTCAATCTGCTTACTTACATCCTGCGGCAGATTGATAAAGGCCTCGGTGTTCTGCAAAATCCTGCTGTCGGGATAATGGACAGGGCTTTCCACCATTTCCGGGTCGATATATTCCTTGGCGGCAGTCTCCGGTGTGGAGTAACCCACATAGTCCATATTCGCCCCGGCGATCTCCGGGTCGCAGAGGAAATTGATATATTCCTCCGCCTCCCGTTTGTGGCTGGAGGTGGCCGGAATACAGATGGCATCCACAAAGAAGTTGGTGCCTTCCTCCGGGATCGCAAAATCAACGGCATCGCTGTCCTCTACCAGAATAGCAGCGTCTCCGGCGTAATAGGGGGCCAGCCAGGCTTCTCCGCTTTCCATCTTGTTGAAGATCTGATCCATATAATACCCCTGCACCAGGGGCTTCTGCTCCTTCAGCAGGGCCGCGGCAGCTTCCCAGTCCTCCGGATCGGTGCTGTTGACGGACTGCCCCAGCCGGAACTGTGCAATGGCAAAGGCATCCCGGGGATTATCAAACATCAGAATCTTCCCGGCATAATCCGGGTCCCACAGAATATCCCAGCCGGTCACTTCCTTTTCCACATAGTCCCGGTTGTAGAAAATCCCCACCACGCCCCAGGTATAGGGCACAGAGTATTTCCCCTCCGGATCGTACACCGGGTCCCGGAATTCCTCGTCGATATACTGAAAGTTGGGAATATTCTCAAAATCCAGCTCTGCCAGCATATTCTCCTGGATCAGCTTGGAGATCATATAGTCTGAGGGGATGATCACATCGTAATCGGCACCGCCCCCCGCCAGCTTGGAGTACAGAGACTCGTTGCTGTCAAAGGTGGTATAGTTCACCCGAATTCCTGTACGCCGTGTAAACTCCGCATTTACATCCATAGAGCCGTCTGTGCCGTTGGCAATATATTCGCCCCAGTTGTACACATTCAGCACCACGCTGGTATCCACTTCCTCCGCAGAAGCGGAAGCGCCGCAAGCCACGGCAAAAAGCAGGAATAAGAGCAGAGAAAAAAGCTTTTTCATAGGCTCTCCTCCCTTTGCGCCGCCGGCGCTCCCTTGTCCTTTGACTGCCGGGTATTTACCACGATCAGCAGCACCATCACCACGGCAAAAAGCATTGTAGACAGCGCATTGATCTCCGGGCTCACCCGCTTTCTAGTCATGGAATAAATATAGATCGGCAGCGTCTGTGTGGTACCGCTGGTGAAATAGCTGATGACAAAATCATCGATAGACAGGGTAAAGGCCATGATCATGCCGGTCACAATGCCGGGCGCGATCTCCGGCAGCACCACCTTGAAAAAGGCCCGTACCGGCGGACAGCCAAGATCCTGTGCCGCTTCATACAAATTGGGATTCATCTGCCGCAGCTTCGGCAGCACGGAAAGGATCACATAGGGCAGGCAGAAAGTGATGTGGGCGGCGATCAGCGACGCCATTCCCAGAGATCTGCCGCCGAACAGCCCTACCGCAAAGACAAACAGCAGCATCAGGGAAACGCCGGTGACAATCTCCGGATTCACCATAGGGAAATTCGTGATATTCATCATAATGCGCCGGGGCAGCTTCTTCATGGAATTGATCCCCACTGCCGCCACAGTACCGAGAACGGTAGCGACTGCGGCGGTGATCACGGCGATGATCAGGGTGTTCCGCAGCGCTTCCAAAATCAGGCGGTCTTCAAACAGCTTCTGATACCACCGCAGAGAAAAACCGTTCCACACCGTGCGGCTGGCCGTATCGGTATCGTTAAAGGAAAAAACCATCAGCACCAGAATGGGCGCGTACAAAAACAGAAATATGAGAAAGGTGTAAAGCCTTGTAACCGCTTTTTTCACAGCATGACCCCTCCCCCCGTGGATTCACCATCGTCAAACTGATCCATGATCCCCATGCAGATCAGAATAATTACCATCAGCACCAGAGAAATGGCGGAGCCCAAATTGGGATTATAGGCGCTTCCCAGAAACTGCATGTCGATCAAATCGCCGATGAGCAGGTTTGCCCCGCCCCCCAGCATCTTGGAAATAATGAAGGTACTGACCGCTGGAACAAACACCATGGTTATGCCGGAGATCACCCCGGGCATGCTCATGGGCACGATCACCTTGAGAAACACCTTTCGATCACTGGCTCCCAGATCCTGAGCCGCCTCGATCACGCTGGGATCGATCTTGGTCAAAATGGAGTACAGGGGCAGGATCATATACGGGATATAGTTATACACCATTCCCAGCACTACCGCTCCCGCCGTGTTGATCATGTGAAGCCGGGGCAGACCCAGGTTCACGAACAAAGCGTTGATCAGCCCGTTATCCTCCAGCAGGCTCATCCAGGCATAGGTACGGAGCAGAAAATTCATCCACATGGGAAGCATGACAAGCATCACCATCACGCCCTGCCGCTTACCATTCATTTTCGCAATGATGTATGCCAGCGGATACCCCAGCAGCAGAGAAACTGCCGTGGCCACAGCCCCCAGCCAGATAGAACGGAGAAACACGTTGGAATACTGGCCTACGCTGAGAATATTTTCCAGTGTAAAGTTTCCGGACTTGTCAGTAAAAGCAAACCAGACCACCAGCAGCATGGGAATCACGATAAAAAGCACGGTCCAAAGAGTATAGGGTGCGGAAAGCAGCCTGGATTTAGATTTCATCGTCTTCCCCTCCTTCTTCGGAGGCTTCCTCAGAAGCGCTGATATCCTCCTCCATCTCATCACTGAAGGTACTGTAATCTCCAAAGGTACCGGAGTATTCCGATTTCGCCATAACGTGGATATCGTCAGGCGTCAGGGAAAGACCGATCTTATCCCCCACCTGGCGGCAGTCTGTAGACTGGATCATCCACTTGAAGCCTGCCACGTCCACAATAATTTCATAATGGACGCCTTTAAAGGTAACCGCAGTCACCTCTCCAATAATGTGGGTAGAAGCTGCCTCCACCACGTCAATATCCTCCGGACGGATCACCACATCTACCGGAGTTCTGGTGCCGAAGCCCTTATCCAGGCAGGCAAATTCGTGACCTGCAAATCTGACCCGATAGTCTTCCAGCATCACGCCGTCCAGAATGTTGGATTCCCCGATAAAATCCGCCACAAAGGCGTTTTTCGGCTCGTTGTAAATATCGGTGGGCGTACCGATCTGCTGGATCACGCCGCCGTCCATCACCACCACGGTATCGGACATGGAGAGAGCTTCCTCCTGATCGTGGGTAACAAAAATAAAGGTGATCCCCGTTTGCTGCTGAATTTTTTTCAGCTCTACCTGCATATCCTTGCGCAGCTTCAGATCCAAGGCCCCCAAAGGCTCATCCAGCAGCAGAATTTTGGGCTCGTTGGCAAGAGCCCGGGCAATGGCCACCCGCTGCTGCTGCCCACCGGAAAGCTGGCCAACCCCTCTGTGGGAATACCCGCTGAGGTTGACCATGGCCAGCATTTTGTGCACCGTTTCCTTAACTTCCCGTTCGCTCTTCTTTTTCAGCCGCATTCCGAAGGCAATATTGTCATATACGTTCAGATGCGGAAACAGGGCGTATTTTTGGAAAATCGTATTGACCTCCCGCTTGTAAGGCGGCAGGTTCGTAATGTTTTTTCCATTAAAAAAGACCTCGCCTGCGTCCGGTGTGACAAAACCCCCAATCGTCCGCAGCACGGTAGTCTTTCCGCACCCGGAGGGGCCGAGCAGCGTGACGAATTCTCCATCCCGGATATCCAGGTTAAAGTTTTTCAGCACCTGCTCGCCGTCATACGAGACAGCGATGTCCTTCAAAGAAATAATAGTGTCCTTCAATTTCATGCATCCCCTTTGCGGTGGCGCAAACGCGCCGAAATCAGCTTTGCGTGTCTTCATTATCCCCTGAGAAAAAGCCTGCGGCTTTTTCCGGCAGAATCGCCGCTTCCATGGAGAAGCCGCATTTCTGCTGCACACAATAACCCGGCCCGGCTGTATATCTACCAGCTGCCTCCCGCAAAGGATAAAATAGCGTCTTTTCCCCTTTCAAATGCTTTTTTGAAAAAGGACGACCGCGGCAGCAAAACCAGACCGCTTTTATGGCCTGCTCACCTCCCGAGGCAGACCGTTTTTCAGATGCAAACGCAATGAGATAAATATACGGAATTTCGCCGATTTTGTCAATGATTTTTTGAAAAAATTAAAAAAGCAGGGAGACCCTGGAAAATCCAAAGGTCTCCCCGCTCTTCAAAAAACCAAAGAGATCATTTCTTTTGATACAGGCTTTCAAATTTTTGCAGCATGACGGCGGCCTCAGCACGGGTCGCCCTGCCCCTGGGATCCAATGTGGCGTTTCCTTTGCCGCTCATAATCCCGCTGCCTACCACCCAGTTCATGGCGGTTCCGGCAAAATTGCTGATCCTGTCTACATCCTTAAACTGGCTCAGATTGCCCTGGGCAGAGGTATCATACCCCTTATACTGCGCGTAGCGGTACAGCATGGCCGCCACCTGTTCTCTGGTGATATTCTGCGAGGGAGCGAATTTCCCCGGTTCCACACCGCTGACTACCTTTACGCTTTCTCCCCAGGCCACCGCATTGGCATAGTACGCTTTGGACGGCACATCGGTAAAGCTGGAGCTTCCTACGGCAGGGCTACCCTCAATGCGGTACAGAAGCGAAACCAGCATCCCCCGGTTTACCGGCGCGTCAGGTGAAAAAGTAGTGGAACTGGTACCGGCAAAATATCCCTTGGCATAGGCCCATTCAATATAAGACTTTGCCCAGTGATTCTGCGCGTCCTGGAAAGGAGTGGGAGGATACTGCCCGATATCATCGTCAGGCTTATCAGGTTCTTCTATTTCCCCCAGCACAAAGGGAATCTTGTTGGCAGAAGCAAATACCTGGGCATAGGAACCGGCATTTACATAAAAGGTCAGGTTCTCGCAATCATCAAAGGAATCAAAGGCGATCCCGTTGACGGAGTCCGGCACGGAAATGGCTTTCAGGTTTTTACAGCCGTCAAAAGCGCCTTCATAGATTTTCTCCACCCCTTCGGGCAAAACCAGACGTTCCAGAGAAGAACAGCCGCCAAAAGCGGATTTCCCTACAAATTCCACCGCGCCGGATAGCTCCACATTGGAAAGAGAGGAGCAGCCGTTAAACAGAGCAGTAGAAAGAGAACGCAGACTTGCCGGCAGCTTAATACTGCTCAAAGCCGCACAGCCGGCAAAGGCATAATCTCCGATATCCGTAATGTTGTCGGGCAATGTAATAGAGGTCAGATTCTTACATTCTGAAAAGCTGTAGTTTCCCAGGCTGGTCACGCCGGAAGGGATCGTAATAGAGCGCAGCGCCAGACAGGAAGAAAAGGTGTAGCTTTTAATGGAAAGCAGCGTGGAAGGAAGAGAGATATCCGTCAAAGCATAGCAATAACGGAAGGCATCTTTTCCCAAACTGGTAAGCCCTTCTCCCAGCTTCACAGAGCGCAGAGAAGTGCAGGCTCCAAAAGCCCGATCCCCAATAGCCTGTACCGAGGAAGGCACTGTTACGGCAGTCATTTCATCGCAGCCATAAAAAGTGCCGTCCGCAATAGAGGTTACCGGCACGCCCTGAATGGAAGCCGGAATGGTCAGCTCGCCCGTAATATTTACCGCGTTTTCCAAAGCGCCGGTCAGACGGTTTAGCCCCAGGAAGGCCCGATCCCCTACCTGATAGATCAGGGTATCCGCAGCAAAGGCCGACATCGGCATTACGGACAACAGGAGCATGAGCGCCAGCAATATGGAAAAAAACCGAACTATGCTTTTCTTTTTTGTAATCATCATTAAAATCCTCCAGGTTCTCAGGGGGTAAGCTCTTTCTTGTTCCATGATACCTTGAAAAAGGGAAAATTTCAAGGTGTTTTCTGTGAATTTCTCGAAACGGCAGGCACTGCGGCGAAGCAGCGCTTAAAAAAGCGCGTTTCTTCGGGAAAAATCCGAGTTTGCTGCCAAAACGGAAATTTCTGCCAAACAGGCTCATATTTCCAAATTTGGGGTTTGAAAGCTTTCCACTTCAAAAAGATTTTTCAAAACAAAAATCGGGTCAGCACTTCAGCCAACCCGATTCAAAATCATTTGATAAAATCACAGCCGCTTTGCGGAAACGGGATCCGAAAACGCCATATCGGCTCTGGGGCTGTAGCGC
>CAMVYG010000056.1 GCA_947171615.1 uncultured Clostridia bacterium | reverse complement strand
ATACAGCCTGTGGGCCGCCGGGGAAGCCCGGCAGGAGATTACCGAAGAAGCAGAGGCGGCTTCCGTGTGGCTGTATCTTGCCGCTCCTGCCGCTTTGTGGCTCTTTGTGCTTCTGCTGGCAGTGATTCTTGTGAACCGAAATTTGAAGATAGACCCCATCCTATTGTTAGGCGGGAAAGAAGAATAAAATCACCACTTGACAAGAGCGGTCACAATTCTCAAAGAAAGGATGCGTTTTGCAGGCAGTTTTGATCTGCAAAAGCAGATGGTATAACTATGCTATTTACGGAGATCAAATATCGTTTGCTGAGAAGCCGGAGCCGTACTTTATTACTGATTCTGGTGGCGGCGCTGCTCTGCGGCAGCATGGCTTTGTATTTGGGGAATATCCGGCAGAGCCAGGCTGCTTTGGAAACCATGGGGGAATCCGTTCCGGTAACTGCCCGCATCGTCAGTGAGGACGGAACGCGATCCAGCGGCTTGATGATCCTCAATAAATATTATGACGCCTTCTGCGAGGCCGGGGTACGGGAGATCCGCGTGACTGCCACTGCCGCCGCGGCTCTGGACGAGGCGCTGCAAAAGGAGAACGAGGAAGCCGGAGAGTTTATGGGCGGAGATTTGCAGATCGTGGGCGTTAACTGTCTGGAAGCTTTTCCCATGAAGAAGGTAACTTACCATTATCTGAACGATGAAAGCGCCGATTGCTTAAAGGGCAAGGAAGCAAAATGTTTGTTGGACGGCGTGTACGCCAAAGATCATGAAATAGAATTGGGAGATCAAATAGAAACGCCCATTTATCTCTATATCCCGGATGTGGGGTATCAGCAGATCTCCGATCACCCCGTTACTGTGGCAGGAATTTACACAAACGAAAAAGAAGAGGAAAGCCCCGTTACCATGCTGCTGCCGGTGGCATGGATGCGGGCGGAAGCGGAAACAGCCGGCCTGAAATTTTTCAGCTATGATTCCTGCTTTGCGCTGGTCAGCGAGCCTCTGCACTTAAATGCCTTTAAGGAGAAAATGGGGGAGGCCGGCTTTGTGGAGCCCAGCGAGGGTGCGGAATTCAGCAATGTGGGAGACGCCCTTTCCATAGAAGATAAGCTGTTTATCAAGGCTGTGGGGGAGATCGAAGAAAACCTTGCTGCCTACCGCACCTTTCTGATCCCGTTTTTTGTGCTGGTCATCGGGCTTATCACGCTGGTGACCTTCCTTACCCTGCGCAGCTCCCGGCGGGATATGGCCATTGCCATATCCCTGGGGCGGTCAAGGGGCGGAGTGGCGGTTTCCCACTTTTTCGGTGTGTTCCTCTCAGACTTGCTGGGCTGTGTCATAGCTCTGCCCGTTATGGTTCTGGCTGCGGGGCTGCCCATGCTCACTGCCCTTTTGATCTGCGGGTTGTTTCTTCTTTGTGCTGCCCTGGGCGCCGGTCTGGCCCTCTGCTCTCTGCTTCACTTTGACGCCATGGCTCTGCTGACAAAGGTGGATTGATTCCATAAAAAACGCCGATAGACTAAAATCCCCCTATGCAGGATAAAACTGCATAGGGGGATTTCCGCACCTTGCTTTTGGGGAGACCATGTGCGGCTGTCTGCTCTTTCGCGTCATTCAGCCGATGGGGTGCTCCACTTTGTTCTTTCGTTAAAACTCCAATACCGTTTGCAGGCATTCCATGGAGCTGTCCAGCATTTGATAGGCCTTTTCCGCTTCCGTGTACCGGAACCGGTGGGTAATAAGGGAAAGCAGATCAAGCCTGCCTTCCTCACAGAGGCGGTAAATATTTTTTTCCATTCGGATACGGTCCCAGGCGTCCCGCACGTGGGGGCCTGTGTTTTCGATCTGCGAGCAGATCAGTTGAATGCGGTTGTGGTGGAATTCCTCTCCCAGTACCAGCCCGGCGGCTTCCTGGGTCAGAAAACCGGAACAGATGACCTTGCTGTTGTAGGAACAGCACCGAATAGCGGCGTGAAGGGCCCTGGGAGCGCCGGAGATCTCTATGGCTTTGTCTGCGCCCCGCCCGGTCATTTTTTTGATCTCCAGCGCCGCGTCACAGCGGTCGGAATTCAGGGTCACAGAGGCTCCCAGCTCCTTTGCCTTGTTCAGGCGATAGTCGCTGCGATCCACCACGATCACATCTGCGCCGTTTAACCGGGCCAGCTGGGAAACGATCTGTCCGGGAACACCCTGCCCGAATACGGCAACGGTTTCTCCCACATGGATATCGGCGTCCAAAATGGCGTTCATGGCAATCGCACCCATCTGAGAATAAATACCCAGAACGGGATCCAGCTTTTCTGAGAGCAGATGGTCCAGGCAGTATTCCTCTGTGACGATCTGAGAGGTTCTGTGGCCCCAGGTGCCGTATACCACCATGCCCGGGGAGACCTTTGTAACGTTGGGGCCGATCTCGCAGACGCGGCCCACCTCTTCATAGGCCCATGCCCCGGGGATGGGGTAAGGGGTTACGCCCTCCGGAGGATCTACAAAAACACGGTACCGGGCGTTAAAGGACTTTTTTAAGTAGGGATTATTGCCGCGATATAAGGTGAGCTGAGTGCCGGCGCTGATCCCGGAATACAGCATTTGGAGGCGTACCTCGCCTTCCTTCAGGGCACGGTCCTCCGTGTCCGCATAGCCTAAGGCTCTCGGCCCATGAATGACTACCATGTTTCCCATTACAGCACTTCCTTTCCGTTGCTTTCGGCCAGCCTTGCCACGATCTGTAAGCTTTTTAATCCTTCTTCAATAGGGCAGGAGCTGGGTTCCTTTGCCTGTACGCTTTCCATAAACGCTTTGACCTCTTCCCGGTACATATCCACATCGCAGGAAACCACGGTTTCTTCCGTCTTTTCTTTCCCGGTATCATGGAACACCGCGTGATTCGGGTCGGTAAAATGCGCAGTCACCTTTTCAAACACCACCGTGAAGGGGTTCTCCCACCTTTCGGGTACTGCGCAGTTGGTAGCCGTGATCGTTCCGAATGCGCCGCTTTGGAAACGCATTACCGCGGCGCTTACATCCTCGATGGTGTAATCCGGCACATGGGTATGGCAGAGATTCGCCATATACCCCATGGCGGATACCGGCGTTCCCATGAGATAAATGGCCATATCATACAGGTGAATGGCCTGCTCCAGCAGCTGAGAGCCGCACTGTTCCTTCTTTCTCCACCAGGGGCTGTGCAGGGAATTGCATTCATATCTGGCGTTAAACAGCACGGGTCTTCCCGCTTCGCCTGATTCAATCAGAGAGCAGAGCCGGCGCACGGCTCCGCCAAAGCGGTAATGATACCCCACCTGGGTGATCACTCCGCTCTCCTTTACGGCCTGTACCATTTGGCAGGCGGCCTCCTCGGTAAGGGCCAGGGGCTTTTCCAGAAAGATGTGAACCCCGGCGCGAGCGGCTTTTTCCACCTCCCCGTGATGGGCGAAGGGCGGCAGGCAGACAAATAAAACGTCCGGCTTCTCCGTATGGAGCATTTCCTCAAAATCGGTGTATGCCCGGGCGTTGTAGCTTTCTGCCAGCTCTGCGGCGGCGCTTTCCTGAACATCGCAGACCGCCTTAAGGGAGACTGAATCGATAGAGCTGAGATTTTTTGCATGTAAACGGCCCATTCCGCCGGCGCCTAAAATAGCGGCGTGCAGCATGGTAAGCACTCCTTTCAAAAATCAATTTAATAAACTGCCAAGAAAATTTTCTTACCGTGATCCTTCCCTGAGAAGAGATGACAGTGTGGTAGTGATTGGCTTGGTAATTTATACTTTCACGTGCACTCGCTGTCATCCTGAACAGAAGAGGCTTCGCCTCTTCGCGGTGAAGGATCTCGACAATATCTTGCCAGCGATTAAAAAAATCTCTTTGTCCGTCAGTCTCAGCTAATCGAGATTCTTCGTCACTGTGTGAAGACTCGCAGAGTCTTCTTCTCAGTAATGACAATAAGTGCAGTGAAAAATTATAAATTTGTCGTGGACCGTTATGCAGGGCCACAAATTCTCAACTAAGTCGACGGACCGTCCGGAGGCCGGTCCCTACATTTAGTTGAGTGAAAAAGCATCCCTTTTTGTTCATACTTCCGGAAGATAAACAGCGTACCCATACGGTGGAAGCGTGAGAGAGATCTGCCCGCCATCGGCGGCTTCTCCCGTCAGTGCATTGTGGTACTTTTCCTTTTCCCCAGGGATCGAAACTGATTTTTCCTCATCGGTATAATTCAGAATCACAATGCTTTCCGTTCCCTGAGTTCCGGAGCGGGCAAAGGCGTACCAGCCGTCTGTATCGTGGAGCAGCCTGCGGTGTCCGTTCATTCGCAGGGATTCCACAGAGGCGCAGAGCTTCAGGATATCAGCCAGCCGTTTTCGGGTATTGGGGGACCAACCCGTCCACATCAGCTTGCAGTCATCATGTAAGATCGCTCCGGAAGTGACCACCGTGATGAGCTCCAGCAATCGCTGGTCTTCGGTCAGGGGAGCATCCCACAGTACGCCCAGATAAGTGGTTCCGCCCATTTGGACTACACGGTCCCGCCAGCCCCGGAAGGCTTCCTCCAGACAGGAGGCATCCCCCTTGAGGATCGCTTCTCCGATCAGTGTGGCCGGATGGGAAAAGCGGCAGATGGAATAATCCTGCAAGGAGTTATAGCCACATTCCCTGATCCATGCCTGCAATTCTTCTCCGGCGGCTCCGCCGCCTTCCGGCTGAATGTATTGGTTGGGGTAGCGGCGGATCACGTCAGTGATACATTGGTTGTTTTCGCGAAAGCCGCAGTTCAGGTAGGCAAAGGGCGCATCGATGATCATTCCGTCAATGCCGGTTTCCATCCAGAACTCTATGATTTTTTTGCATTCCTCCTGCCATTCCGGAGCCCCGAAGTTGTATTGCGGCAAAGCCACATCGTTTTGAAAGCCGTGCCATTTTACCCAATAATACTTTTCGGCCCGGAGACTGTACACCCAGTGCCCATCAGGCTCTTTTCCAAACTCACAGGAGAGGGTTTTCGGAGGCGGCGACTGTTCGCTTTCGCTCCACAGAAACAGCCGTGTTTCTCTGCTTTCGATCCCTCTGCGCACATCGTCCTGCGCCTTGAGAAAATCCACGTTCTGCATGGCGGAATAGCCCACATTCACGAAAATGATAACGGCCATTTCCCGCCGGTGGCATTCCCGGATCAATTTGAGAAAATCTTCCATGGTCCCGATATCTGGGTCCACAATGCAGTAAGCATAAGGGTCCAACGCACCGTACTGGTCTCCGCCCCAATACGGCGCGAAGATCTCAATGGCCCCGATGCCCTGTTTTTGATACTCGTCCAGCATCGAGATGGTTTTCCGCAGGGGAATATGGTCTCTTTTTGAGAAGACCCGGGAGATACAGGGGCATCTTTCCCACCAGTTATCCTGTAAAGAACTAACTCGGTTCATTGCTGTCCTCCTTCGTGTTTATTTCCAGCAAAGCCGCCTCAGAGGGTGAGGGTTCGGCAGTTTTGCACGGAAGCAAAATCGTGACGCTTGTTCCTACTCCAAGCTGAGAGGATACGGTCAGCCCGTAGGGCTCTCCATAATACAGTTTGATCCTGTCATTTACGTTTCGGAACCCCACGCTGTCTCTGTCTCCGCTTGTGGAAGTGCCGTCTGCCAGCTGACCCAGCTTTTCAGCGCTCATACCGGCGCCGTTGTCCCGAACCTCTATGACCGCCTGCTCTCCCTGAATGCGGGAGTCGATCACTATGGAAACATTGTTTCGGTCTCCGGTAAGGCCGTGACGGATGCAGTTTTCTACCAGAGGCTGCAGGGTCACCTTTGGAATCTGTATTTCCAGAGTGAGCGGATCAATATGATAATAAGCGCTGACCCGGTTTACATACCGTTTTTTCTGAAGATTCAGATAGGCCTTTACAGCTTGCAGCTCCGATTCCAGGGAAACCAGATCTTTTCCGCTTGAAAGCGTCTGCCGGTAGAAGGCTTCCAAATCCTCCACAGCTTCCCGGATCTCTTCTCTGGGGTGCTCGTCTGCAAGCCACGCAATGGTGGAAAGGGTATTATACAGAAAATGGGGATTGATTTGGGTTTGAAGGACCTCCAGACGCAGTTTTTCCTTTTGGATCTGCATGATATAGGTCTCATGGATCTGCTTTTTCAGTTTCCCCGCAAGCTGGGTAAAATGCGTATCTAAAACACCGGCTTCATCTTTTCCGGGAATGGGTTCTCCCAGCTCCAGATTTCCGGACATGAACTTTTCCATTTTCTTAATCACCGCGTCAAATCGCCTGGAAAGCTGCCTGGAAAACAGAAGGATCAGCGGAATAATGATCAGGCTGACCAGCAAAAACAGCATGCCGCCGAAAAGCCAGGTGGGTGCTGCATTGGTCTGAGACAGAGGCGTAATGGAAATCATTTTCCAGCCGTTGTTCAGAAGAAAGGATTCAAGGTAGTACCATTCCTTTTCTACCTGCACCTTTCCTTCCTGCTGATTGCCATAGATCTCCTCATAATCGATCTCCTTGTCTGTTTCAGAGGAAATCAGCGGGGTGCCGGTATTGTCCAGCAGGACAATGTGTAAATCGTCTGCGGCGTTGATGATATCTGTAATGGCGCGGCTGTCCACCTCAACGGTGAGGATCCCAATGGGGATCCCCAGGTGCTTGGGCGAATACAGAACACGGTTAAAGGTAAAGGTGCGGTAAGGCGTTTTGGAAGGGATCAAATTGCCCGGCTCCCAATATTCCCGCTTGTCGACGTTCCGAAAGGCGGACCAGTAGCCGGTGGTTCCTGAGCTCATGATCAGCGGATATTCCGGTTGGCTCTCCATGTATGTGTCCAGCCGAACCAGATAGGGATAGGAATTGTGAAGGGAAGTATTGGAGGGATAAATTGTAATATTTCTCAGATACGGCCAGCTTGAACGGCCCATTCGGTACTGATCCCATATGTCCTGATAAACATCCAGCGCGTCCATGACGCTTTGATAGGGCGCTTCCAGCCCGGTTCTCAGATCGTTGTTATTGGCCCACAGGTTTGCCAGAGATTCATAGATGGTAAACTGGGAATTCAGCATCTGAGAATAATTTAAGCTGCGGGACTGCACCGTTTTCAGCTGCTGTTCTTTTACTACATTCTGGTTATAGTATGCGAAAAGAAGGCCCATAATGGAAAAAGGGATCCAAACAGAAACAATATAGATAAATATTAACTTGTTCCGCAGGCCCATATTGTTGATCCGATCCGTAAAGCCCATGAACCTTCATCCTTTCGACAGATGCTTATTTGGAAGACAAGATAGAGCGGCGGTACTCCCCGGGAGTCAGTCCAAAGTATTTTTTGAAAACCAGGTTGAAGTAGGAAGGGTTTTCATATCCCACCATGGTCCCGATCTCCTGCACCTTGTACTGCATTTCGCCCAGCAGCTGCTGGGCGTGATCCATACGCACCCGCTCCACATAGTCCATGACGGTAACGCCCATATGGCTCTTGAACAGGCGGCGTACATAGGAGGGCGAAAGATACAGTCCCTCTAAAATCGTTTCAAGATTCAGCTGCGAAGCGTAGTTTTCTGCTACAAACTTCTGTACATGCAGAATGATGGCGTTTGGATGAGAGCTTCCGGATTCGGACAACTCCCGTTTCTCAAAAAACAGAACATGGCTTAAGGGATAAAGAAACCGCTTTTTCAAAACGGTGACGCATTGCTTGTACAGCTCCGGCAGCCTGTCCAGCTCTGCGGAAATATCGCTGATGCCGATATATACCTCGCCGATCCTCAGCCGCAAAAATTCCTCCAGCAATGTGTCTGCGGACTTTGACAGGTGTTCCACCGCCAGGTCCTCCTCCAGAAAGGCGGGAATGGTGAAAATCAGCACGCAGGAGTGGCTGTCTATGATAACGGGAGTCAACGCTTCTGTTTCTTTTGCAAAATGCCGCAGCATAGAAGAAAAATCATACATATCTTCTGAAACGGAAGGGGAAAACTCAACAGAGAAGACCGCGATCTTTTTTCGATCCAGATATTCTCCAAAGGGGTGGGTATTCAATATTTTCAGGGCCTTGTCCGGCTGGGCAGACAGAGCATGGCGAAGCATATTTTCTTCTTCTGAGGGCCGCTGGGTGTGAGAGGCAGCCTTTTCCTGGGTCACAGGCTGGCTGGAAGACCCGGCGTGAGGACACAGCCTGCGCAACGCCCCAAAAAGCTCTCCCCGCTTGACAGGCTTCAGAAGGTAAGAGCAGATCCCCAGCTCTATCCCTGCCTGAGCAGCCTCAAAGTCACTGTATCCGGACAGGATAATGAAGCTGGGCGTATATCCTTCGCAGGGGATGCGGTGAATCATTTCGATTCCGGAAAGCTGAGGCATGCGCAGGTCGGTCAAAACAATGTCCGGCCGCATTTTTTTAGCCTTCTCAAGCCCTTCCTGTCCGTTGCGGGCGGTATCGCATATTTCTAACGGCAGCCCGAAGCTTTCAATCATGAGGGTCAGGCCCTGTAACTCCAGATCTTCATCATCTACCAGTAAAATGCGATACATTTTTCTTCTGCCTCCCTCTTTGTGTATTGACGTTCGCCTGGAAAAGCCAGCTGCTTTTCGGTCAGGCGGATAAATTATAGATTATCAATCATATCTTACTGTCATTCCGAGCGGAGCGGGGAATCTCGAATAGAAGCGACTGACGATTAAAAGGGTTTTGTACCCGCTGGCTGAGATATGGTCGAGATCCTTCGGCATTCCATGCCTCAGGATGACAGCGAGTGCACGTGAAAGTATAGTTTGTCGTGTACCATGATGCAGGGTCACAAATTCTCAGCTAAGTCGACAGACCGTCTGGAGGCCGGTCCCTACATTTGGTTGAATGCTAAATTATATGTTATTTTAGCATGGCAGTGTTTTGTTGACAACGTAAATCTTAAAAAAGGTACAAAAAATAGAACCTATTGACAATATTTTATATAGAATTCGCTTATTGTGTTCTGTATAATTGTCTTAAAGCACCTCTGATGTTGCGAAGATCGTCTTTTGAGGGTGAAAACGGCTTCGAACAGTACAGAGATGAAAAGTCAGAAAATTATTTAGAAAAGAGGAGAGTCAAAGGTTATGAAAAAGACATGGAAACTGCTCGCAATGCTGTTGGCGTTAACAATTTTGCTGGCCGCCTGCGGAGCGCCGCCCAAAACCGATCCGGTGGATTCCGGTTCCCAGAGCAAAGCGGGAAGCAACGCCGATGCTTCCGGCGGGACGGAGCCATCGCAGGAGCCTATTACATTCTCGATCTTTATTCCGGACCCCAACGCCAAAACCCCGCCCCAGGACGCTCCTGTTATGGAGCAGCTGTTTGAAAAAACCGGCGTGCATATCGAGTACATCATTCCGCCTACGGAGGCAAACGAGCGGTTGAATACCATGCTGGCCGGCGACGATATGCCCGACCTGATTCAATTTTACGATGCCAGCATTATGCGCCAGTATATTGAAGCGGGCAAGCTCCTGAAGCTCAATGACCTTTTGGAGCAGCACGCTCCCCAGCTTTTTAACCTGAACTGGGAAAGCTTCAGAGACCGTATCAAGGATGAAAACGGCGATTACTGGTACATGCCCGGGAATTACAGCTTCGGTCAGGTTTTGGTGGAAGCAAGTATTGCCTATAATATCCGCACCGACTATCTGGATGAATTCGGCTATGATAATGTTCCCAAAACCATGGCGGATATTAAGGAACTGCTGCACAAGGTAAAGGAATGGAATCCGGATATCATTCCTTTGGGACTTGCTCTCGGCCCTCAGGGTCACCTGCCTCATATGACCTCCTTCGCCGCCGCCATGAACGGCATGTCTTATCTGCAGGGCTGGGATACCCCAAGCTTATTCGCACTGAGCAAAGACGGGAAGGATCTTGTTCCCTATACCGAATGTGAAGAAATCAAGGAATTCTTGAAGTTCTTAAACGATCTGAATGTGGAAGGGCTGATCGACCCCGAATCTCCCATTATGTCCGCTGAAATGCTGAAGCAGAAGGTGGTGGCTGAACAGGTGTGGTCCTTCTTCGGCCCCTGGTGGGAGATCAACTCCGAAGTAAACGCTTATGAAGCGTCCATTGATTCTATCGAGCAGTCCGTCGCGGTATATCCCACAGTGGATGAATCGGTGGAAAACGGCACCTACGCACCTTACAGTGTGGATATGTTCACCACCGGCGTCACACTGACCACAAAGCATAAGGACCCGGAGCGCTACATGGACTTTATCGAGTATATCAACACCGAGGAAGGCTGGCTGAACGCCCAGGGGATCATCGATTACCACCATACCGGAGATAACACCGTAGAGTCCACCGAGGGCTATGACTACATTATCAGGGAAGACGTTTTGAAAGACGGAAAACCCACTCTTGAGGTCAGTGCCTGGATGGGAGAGATGTGGGGCGCCGATGAGAACTGGTGGTGGAACCGCGGCGTGGAATCTATGGGTTACTTTACCTATGACGCTAACTTTATGCATCCCGATTCAAAGTATGTAAGGGTGGAAGAGGATGTAAGCGTCTGGTGGGACGAAAACACTCAGCGTATCAACAAAGAATTGGGTATTACCGGAACAAACTATTGGGAAACAGAGAAAGTCAAAGGTGTGGACGTCAGCGCTATTTCCGGCCTGGAGATTCTGCCGGAGGACGCCGCCTACACCAAGCTGCTTGCCGTTCGGAAGACCCATGAGACCCTGCTGCCCAGAATCATTATGGCGGAGAGCGCCGAGGCCTTTGAAAAGGAATGGGACAACTATGTAGAGACCATGAAGAGCGATGGCCTGGACAGCGTGATGGAGCGTTATAACGAGCTGTATCACGAGCGCATGGAAGCCTGGTCGTAAGCAAAATACGCTTTTAAGGATGTGAAGCTATGCAACAAAGCAAAAAGAAGGGATCGGGGGGACTGCTGAAAACGCTGTGGCGCCAGAAGACCCTGTACCTTATGCTGCTTCCCGCCATTGCCTGTACGGTGATTTTTGCTTATCTTCCGATTTGGGGAATCTTTACAGCCTTCTACGACTATAATCCCGGCCTGGGATTTTCCGGAAGCGATTTTGTGGGTCTTTCCCATTTTGAACGGTTCTTTACGGACAAAACTATCCCGCTGGTGCTTCGTAATACTATTGCGATCAGCTTTCTCAATATCGTTTTGGGCACGGTATTCGCCATTGCGTTTGCTGTGCTTTTGAACGAGCTGCCCTTTCTGCGGTTCAAAAAGACGGTGCAGACCGTTTCCTATCTGCCGCATTTTGTGTCCTTCGTTGTGGTTGCCAACATAGCCCTGACGATTCAGGCAACCAGCGGCCCCAGCAACGATCTGCT
>CAMVYG010000055.1 GCA_947171615.1 uncultured Clostridia bacterium | reverse complement strand
AAATGCTTTTTCACACACCGATATTGTGCCATTGCCGCAACAAGCAAAGCGGCAATCGGCTACGCCGACCGGCACAAATTCCGAAAAAAGGAATGGTTGATTAATATGGCAGAACTTTTATCCATGGGCGAGCTACTGATCGATTTTACCCCTACCGGGAATACAGAGGACGGCAGGCTGCTTTTTGCCAGAAACCCCGGCGGCGCTCCGGCCAACGTGGCGGTGCAGGCAGTGCGGGCCGGTGTGACGGCGGGCTTTTTGGGCTGTGTGGGAAAAGATATGTTTGGGGATTTTCTGGTTTCTACGCTGCAAAGCTGCGGCGTGGAAACGGCAGGACTTTCCCAGAACGAGGAATACGCCACGACCCTTGCGTTTGTGCAGCTCAATGAGCAGGGGGACCGGGATTTCAGCTTTTACCGGAATCCCGGGGCAGACACCAGGCTTTCCTTTGAGGAAACGGAGCTTTCTCTCATAGAGAATTGCAAGCTCCTGTGCTTTGGTTCCCTGTTATTGACGGCGGAGCCCTCCCGTTCGGCGGTGGAAAAGCTGGTGGAGTATGGAAAAAGCTGTGGAAAGCTTACGGCCTATGACCCGAACTGGCGGCCTCCCCTGTGGAAGGATCGGGAGGAAGGGATCAAACGTATGCAGAGCCTCATCGGCAAGGCGGATATTATGAAGGTGTCGGAAGAAGAACTTACCCTGCTGACCGGAGAGAACAGTCTGGAGGCAGGAGCCAGCGCGCTGCTTCGGCAAGGCGTTTCACTGGTAACGATAACCCTGGGGCCGGAAGGATGTGTGGCGTTTACAAAGACATTTTCCCTGCGAAAGCACACCTATGACACGAAGGTGTGCGACACCACCGGCTCCGGAGACAGCTTTTTCGGCGCATTGCTGGCAAAGATCGTACAGTCCGGAAAGCATCCGGGAGAGCTTGGAGAACAGGAGCTTTCGGAGTTTTTAGAGTTTGCCAATGCGGCCGGGGCAGTGTGCGCCTCAAAACCCGGCGCTATTCCCGCGCTGCCTGATGTGGAAAAGATCGAGCTCTGCCGGAAAACGATTCCACTGTTGAAACGTTGATTTTCCGAAATCAAAAATTAAGTCAATACCGCACACAATCTTTAGTGTGGTATTGACTTACAAAAGCAGCAGGCGTTCCTTTTGACAGGTGCCTGCTGTTTTCTTTGTGGTAAAAATCGACAAAAGGCTAAAAACGATTTTTAGACAAATCTGTTTAGCATTATAAAAAAATGTGGCTTATCATATTTGATTAAAATCACAATATCTGGTGTATCGAATAAAATCGAAACACAACATTCTTTGTTTTTAGGGCAAAATTCTCCTTCTTTCGGCAGGATATTTTTCTAGGTTTTTCTTCTAAACCCCTTGCGATACTCGTCGTACTATAGTAAAATCTATTCACGCCAATATTTTTTCAGGAGGTTGACATGGAAAAAGAAGCAAAAATACTAATTAGTTCGGAAGACGGCGAATGGAGCCGGGAACCGGTGCAAAGGCTGCTGCAGGGAAACGGGAAGATGATCCTTGTTCCCAGAGACGGTAATTTGCTTTTGGAAAAAATCAAAGAAGAGCGTCCGCAAATTGTACTTATGGAATTGTTTATGCCGGGACTGGATGCTATTGGCGTGATCCATGCAGTTGCACAGGACCCTTCTATTGACAGGCCCATGTACATCGTAACAGCGTCTTATACTACGCCAATTTTGGAACGGGAAGTTATTAACGCCGGCGCTTCCTATTTTGCCCTGACTCCATATGATAAAGGTGAAATGGTGAATCGCATGATTTCCCTGTATTCCGCCCGGGGCAAGCACTTTGAATCAGAGCCCTATCATCCGGAAATAAGAATGCAGGTCACGGAGATCCTTCATCAGATCGGCGTGCCTGCACACATTAAAGGCTATCATTATTTGCGGGATTCCATCATTATGGCCATTGAAGATCCTGAGATCATCAACGCCGTGACGAAACAGCTGTATCCCAATGTGGCAAAGCGGTATAATACCACCAGCTCCCGTGTAGAGCGTGCGATCCGCCATGCCATTGAAGTCGCATGGGACCGAGGTGATGTGGATGTGCTGAACTCCTATTTCGGCTATACCATCCACAACACCCGGGGAAAACCCACAAATAGTGAATTTATTGCCATGATCGCTGACAAGCTGTGTCTGCAGATGGCCAGTGCTTCATGACAAAGCAAGTTTAGCATAAATTCGATAGAATATTTTGTCGAACTATGGCGTGATACCACAGCTTCTTGTAAATTAACTGTGAACAAACGCAAAATATAGCGGAGAAAGAGGTTGGAATACTGTTCCGACCTCATTCTTTATTTTTCGGGAAAATTCTTACTGATCGAAAGATTTATGGCGGCACGGGAGTTCTGATTGTTTTAGGCCTTTCGCTCTTTTATGAAAAACTTTTTTCTAAAATGTCTGTTTTGAGAGGCAGCGGCATAGTTTTATACTGGAAGAGCCCGTCAGACATGGAGCTCTTCAGGAAGAAAGGGTGATCTCTGTGAAGAAAAAGATTTTTCTCCTGGTTACACTGCTGCTGGCGGCAGCTGTGATGCTCCCCGGTGTCACGGCCCGGGGCGAAACGGAACAGGAACAGGCGGACGGTGCTTTGTCCTTAACCGCCCCGTCGGCGGTGCTGATGGAAGCTTCTACCGGGCAGGTGTTGTTTGAAAAAAATTCTCATGAGGTACGGCCCTGCGCTTCCATTACCAAGGTGATGACCCTGTGCCTGACCTTTGACGCCATTGAGGCCGGTCAGCTTTCTCTGACAGATACGCTTACCGCCTCTGCCCATGCCGCCTCCATGGGAGGGTCGGATATCTGGCTGAAGGAAGGGGAAACCATGACGGTGGACGATCTTTTGAAGGCCACCGTGATCATGAGCGCCAACGACGCGGCGGTGGTGCTGGCGGAAAACGTGGCGGGCAGTGAGGCCGCCTTTGTACAGCGCATGAACGAAAAGGCTGCGGAACTGGGAATGAAGGACACCGTTTTCAAAAACTGCAACGGACTGGACCAGGAGGGGCATGTAACCAGCGCCCATGATGTGGCTCTGATGAGCCGGGAGCTGATCACACATGAGAAGATCTTTGACTATACCCTTACCTGGATCGACTATGTGCGGGACGGAGCCACCCAGCTGGTAAATACCAACAAGCTGATCCGCTCTTATTCCGGAATTACCGGCCTGAAAACCGGCACCACCTCTCAGGCGGGAAGCTGTATCACAGCCACAGCGGAACGGGATTCTCTGGCGCTGATTTCCGTAGTGCTGGGGGCGGACAGCACCGACCACCGCTTCCAGGACGCGGCGGCCCTGCTGGATTACGGTTTTGCAGGCTGGGCGGTGGTGGTGCCGGAGGCGCCTGCCCTGGAAAATGTAAAAGTGACCGGCGGCATGGAGGAAACGGTTCCCGCCCAGGTGGGGGAAATGCCAAAGCTGCTGATGAAGGCGGCGGAACGGGGCCAGGTAGAGCAGAAGGTGGAGCTGAACCAGGAGCTGACTGCTCCGGTGCGAAAAGGAGATCCTGTAGGGAAAGTGACCTACCGGGTCAATGGCGAAACTACCGCCCAAGTGGATATCACAGCTGCGGGCGATGTGGAGGAAGTGACCTTTTCTTCCGTGTTCCCCTACCTGCTTCACAGCTTTTTTACCTTGTGAGTAATTAGCTGTCAGTAGTTAGTTGTTAGAACAAGAGGCATTGCGCTAAATTCCAAATTTATCTTACTATCAATAACCAAATAGCGAGCTGCATTACTGCAAAGAAAAAGATTTTTGAGAAACAGTGGGAGATCTAAAAGGTTTACGGATTTCCCGCTGTTTTTTCTGTGCTGGGGCAGCTGGAAAAGACGGTGCGGTACGCTCTAATATGCCATAAAATAAAGGGAGAACGGAGAAATTGCGGAGAACAGTCTTTCAGAATATTTTTCATAAAATGTTGTCTTGCAAATTTCCGGGAAGTATTGTATGATAGAACCAAAGAAAGAGTGAGCCTGACGGCACCGATTTGAGCTGTGGTTTTTCCGGGCGGAGTTTTCTGCGTATTCTGTGGAAACGGCTTTGATCCAGCGGAGAAAGCATTTGTCGTCAAGCTGGAAAAGGAGTGCTTTTTTAGATGCCCTTGAAGTTAAACGATGGTTACTTGAAAGGCTTTATTTCCGATCACGAATATGAGAGCATTGCGCCGCAGGTGAAGGCTGCCCACGAGCTGCTGGCTTCGGGCAAGGGCCCCGGCGGGGAGTTTACCGGCTGGGTAACACTGCCTACAGACTATGACAAAGAGGAATTTCAACGGATCAAGGCCGCTGCCCGGCGGATCAAGGAAAATTCCCAGGTGTTTGTAGTCATCGGCATTGGTGGTTCCTATCTGGGAGCCAGGGCTGCCATTGAGTTTTTGAAATCGGATCATTACAATGATTTGAAAAAGGATACCCCGGATATTTACTATGCCGGAAACAGCATCAGTTCTACCGCTCTTGCCGAGCTGGTGTCTATTTGCGAAGGCAAAGATATTTCCATCAATATGATCTCCAAATCCGGTACCACCACGGAGCCGGCTATTGCTTTCCGGGTATTCCGGGAGCTTTTGGAGAAGAAGTACGGGAAAGACGGAGCCCGGGAAAGAATATTCTGTACTACAGACCGGCAGAAGGGAACCTTAAAGCAGCTTGCCGACCGGGAAGGATACGAAACCTTTGTTGTGCCGGATGATGTGGGAGGCCGCTATTCCGTGCTCACTGCCGTAGGGCTGCTGCCCATTGCGGTGGCCGGTGCCGATATTGATGCGCTGATGGCAGGCGCGGCCAAGGCGGCGGCGCTGTACAGTGAACCTTCCCTGGAAAAGAACGATTGCTATAAATATGCGGCAATTCGCAATATCCTGTACCGCAAGGGTAAGTCTACCGAGGTCATGGTAAGCTATGAGCCCTGCTATACCATGATGAACGAGTGGTGGAAGCAGCTGTTCGGGGAAAGCGAGGGCAAGGACAACAAGGGCCTGTTCCCGGCTTCCGTAGTGTTTTCCACCGATCTCCATTCCATGGGGCAGTATTTGCAGGACGGCAGACGCAATCTGTTTGAAACGGTGATGCTGATCGACCGGCCGAAATATGAGATCACCCTGGGAAATGACCCGGAGAACGTAGACGGCCTGAACTATCTGGAAGGACGCACCATGGCCTTTGTCAATGAGAAGGCATTCCAGGGGACCGTGCTGGCACATAACGATGGCGGCGTTCCCAATGTGGTGCTTCACGCTCCCGATTTCAGTGAGGATACCCTGGGCCAGATCATCTATTTCTTTGAAAAGGCCTGTGCCATTTCCGGCTATCTGCTGGGGGTAAACCCCTTTGATCAGCCCGGTGTGGAAAGCTACAAAAAGAACATGTTCGCCCTGCTGGGCAAGCCCGGCAACGAAGAGGCTAAGGCTGCACTGGAAGCAAGGCTTTCCCAGTAACAGGGGCCTATCATTTGAAAAAGCATGGAAATCCCCGTCCCGTTGGGCGGTTTCCCGTCCTGTGGGGCGGAATAAAAAATAAAGGAGAGCTGAACCATGATTACTCTTTTGACTGGAAAAAAAGGCTCTGGCAAGACCAAAAAGCTGATCGAGCTGGTCGGCGCCGCTCTGGAAAAATCTCAGGGCAATGTAGTGGTGATCGAAAAGGGCCAGAAGCTGACCTATGATATTTCTCACGCAGCACGTCTGGTGGATTCCGACGCGTATGACGTCAAGGGCGTTGACGCCCTGTGCGGGTTCCTCAGTGGGATCTGTGCCGGCAACTATGATGTGACCGATATCTTTGTGGATTCCACCCTGAAGATCACCGGCAGCGGCGCAGAGGCGCTGGAGGTTATTATTCCGGAGCTGGAAAAGCTGAGCAAGGCAGCCGATACCAATTTCTGCCTGTCCATTTCTGCCGCGGATGAAGAGATCCCCGCTGTGGCCGCCGAGTACATTCTGAAATAAGAGGCGTACCGATCGTGAAGGCAGGGAAGTTCCCGATTCACATTCTATGAAGTTGGTGCGTTTCCAAAAGCTTGTATTTTTCCAAAAGGCGGCTGAAGGGCCGCCTTTTGTGTGTTCTCTTGAAAATCTTTCTTTTTTGAGCGGCTGTGCCGGAAAATGCTTGACAAAGCCCGGTGCGGTCAGTATAATGTATCAGTACGGCATGAGGTGGCTATGATAGTAGATTTGAAAAGGTTTTTCCTGGGTCAGAGCGATACCATAGCGTATGAGCTGGATCTTTCCGGGGTGGAATTGGGCGGTGTCAAGCCGTTTTGTGCGCCTGTGAGGGTGAAGGCCTTTTTCAAGGGCAATGCAGGTTCCGTTCTTTTTGACGCGGAACTGCTGTATACCACTGTGATGCCCTGTGACCGCTGCGGAGAAATGACCAGTCGGGAATGGAACCGGCAGTTTTCTCATGTTCTGGTGTCCGAGCTCAACGAGGAACAGGACGACGACAGCTTTATCGTGGTTGCCGATGGGCGGTTGGATCTGGACGAGCTGCTCCGGGAGGATATTTTGCTGGATCTGCCCAGTAAATATTTGTGTTCTCCGGATTGCAGGGGTCTGTGTTCCAAGTGCGGAAAGAACTTAAACGAGGGCGATTGCGGCTGTGACCGCAGAGAGATCGATCCCCGGCTGGAAGCACTGAAAAGCCTGCTTTAATTGTCAAAAACCGTATCAGTTGCGACTACCGTGATTTTTACGGCATCAATAAGAAAAAATTAAGGAGGTGCTACTATGGCAGTACCCAAGAGTAAAGTATCCAGCGCCAGACAGAATAAGAGACGTTCCAACGTGTGGAAGCTTCAGGCCCCTGCGCTGATGAGATGCCCTCAGTGTGGAGAGTATAAAACACCTCATCGTGTCTGCGGCAGCTGCGGCTATTACAATGGCCGTCAGGTTGTGAAAAAGGAAGCGTAAGTTTTTATTCTGAAAAAAAGCCTGAAAGCAAGGGAACGCCTAATTGCGTTCCCTTCTTTTCATTTCAAAAGACGGAGGAGATAGCCGGAATGTGCCAAAAAACAGCGCCTGTTTGGGAAAAGGACAGCTTTATTCTGCGTTTGGCCAGGGAAGGAGACTTTGAAAGCTACTATAGCCAAAATTATGTCCCTCTGGATCCGGAAGTGGCCCGGTTTACCGGGAGCAAGCCCTCGTTTTGCAGGGAGGAGGTACTGGCCTTTTTTCAGAGCTCGCTTCAGGATGAGGATCGATACCTGTTTTTGCTGATCTCACCGGAAGGGCGCATTTTGGGGGAGAGCGTGGTAAATCAGATCGATTCTAATTTGCGCAGCGCCAATTTTCGCATTGCCCTGTTCCACTCTGCTCAACGGGGGCGGGGGCTGGGCACCTGGATGACGGAAACCGTTCGGGACTTTGCCTTTGGCCAGTTGGGGCTTCATCGGCTGGAATTGGACGTGTACTCCTTTAACCCCAGGGCGATCCGGGTGTATGAAAAAGCGGGATTTCGCCGCGAGGGCGTACTGCGGGACGCTGTAGCCGACAGGGAAGGCTACGGTGATGATATTCTAATGGCTATACTGGAAGATGAGTGGAAACGGTTGAAGCAGGGGGAAGTGACCGTATGGCAGTAACGATCATCAAAGTGACAGCGGGCAGCAGAGCGGAGGCCTCGGGGATTTTGCCCGGGGATCTGCTGCTTTCCATCAACGGGCAGGACGTTACGGACGTACTGGATTACCGTTTTCTGGAAACAGAGCGGGAGTTGAACTTGTTGTTGTCCCGTGGAGGAAAATCCTATTCCGTGCAGCTTCGGAAGCCGCAGTATGCGGAAATAGGGCTGGAATTTGAAACCTATCTGATGGATCGGGAGCATTCCTGCCGGAACAAGTGCATTTTCTGCTTTATCGATCAGCTTCCCAGAGGAATGCGGGAAACGCTGTATTTCAAGGACGATGACGACCGGCTATCTTTTCTGTTCGGCAATTACATCACCCTGACAAATATTGACGACCGGGAGATCGACCGCATTCTGAAAATGCGGATCAGCCCCATCAATGTGTCTGTGCATACTATGAACCCGGAGCTACGGTGCAAAATGATGAATAACCGCTTTGCCGGAGAGTCCCTTCACCATCTGTACCGCCTTGCGGAGGGCGGGATCAGGCTGAACTGCCAGATCGTGCTGTGTCCCGGAGTCAACGACGGCGCGGAGCTGGAATTTACCCTGGAAAAACTGTATAGCCTGGGGGAAAGCCTGCAAAGCGTTGCCTGTGTTCCCGTGGGACTGACCCGTTACCGGGAGGGGCTGTATCCGCTGACTCCCTATACAAGGGAAAGCGCCGGAGAGGTGTTGGATATCCTGGAACGGTACGGGGAAAAATTTTTGCGGGAGCGGGGCAGCCGCACGGTATACGGCTCCGATGAGCTGTATCTTCTGGCAAAGCGTCCGCTGCCGCCTTTGGAATTTTACGAGGACTTTCCCCAAATTGAAAACGGCGTGGGTATGCTGCGGGACTTGGAAGATGAATTCAACTGGGCGCTGGAAGAGGCCGAACCTCTATCTCAGTCCCGAACCGTCACAGTCCCCACTGGGGAATGCGGATATGAATTTCTCAATTCCGTGCTTGACGGATTGCGCGGGAAATGCCATAATTTAACTGTAAACCTTGTGCCCGTTCCCAATGACTTTTTCGGCGGCTCGGTGAATGTTACCGGGCTTCTTACCGGGCAGGACATTGTGAAGACCCTGAAGGGCAGAAAACTTGGGGACGAGGTATTGATCGTTTCCAATATGCTTCGGGCAGACGAGGATGTTTTTCTGGACGACATGACCCTTTCTGAGCTCCGCGAGGCCCTGGGAGTTCCCGTGAGAAAATTTATGAATTCCGGGGAGGCCATGCTGGCGGCATTGCTGGGCAGAGAGGCTCCGGCGGGTGGCAGGCAGAATCCCTATGAAACGGGGAGCTGGGAGCACAGGAGTTAGTTTGCTATAGAGCAGGATCTGTGAAGGATGCAAAAGGAGGAGAGCGAATGGCAAAACCGATCGTTGCCATTGTGGGCAGGCCCAATGTGGGGAAATCTACCCTGTTTAATAAAATTGTGGGCAGGCGGCTGTCCATTGTGGAAGATACTCCCGGTGTGACCCGGGATCGTATTTTCGGGGACGCAGAGTGGTGCGGCAGGAAATTTTCCCTGGTGGATACCGGGGGCATCGAGCCTGCCTCCAAGGATGTGATCCTCAGCCAGATGCGGGAGCAGGCCCAGATCGCCATTGATTCCGCTACGGCTATTATTTTGGTAACGGATATCCGCTCCGGGATCACGGCAACCGATTCCGATGTGGCCGCTATGCTGCTGAAAAGCGGCGTTCCCGTGGTGCTGTGCGTCAATAAATGCGACAGTCTGGGGGAACCGCCGCCGGAATTTTATGAGTTCTATAACCTGGGTCTGGGAGACCCTGTGATGGTCTCTTCCGTCCATGGCCATGGTACCGGAGATCTGCTGGACCGGGTATGCGAGTTGCTGCCGGAGCAGGAGGAAGACGAGGAAGAGGGCGATGTGATCAAGGTCGCCGTGATCGGCAAGCCCAATGTGGGAAAATCCTCCCTTGTTAATAAAGTAGCGGGAGAAAACCGCTGCATCGTTTCCGATATTGCAGGTACTACCCGGGATGCGGTAGATACCACAATTCAGAACGAACATGGCACTTTTACCTTTATTGATACCGCCGGCCTGCGGAGAAAAAGCAAGGTGGAGGACGCCATCGAGCACTACAGCAATCTCCGGGCGGAAATGGCCGTCAAGCGGGCGGATGTATGCCTGATCCTGATCGACGCCCAGGTGGGGTTTACGGAGCAGGATTCCAAGGTAGCGGGCATTGCCCATGAAGAGGGTAAGGGCTGCGTGATCTGCGTCAATAAGTGGGACGCTGTGGAAAAGGACGATAAGACCATGCAGGAAATGCGGGAAAAGCTCACGAACGACTTTTCCTTTATGTCCTATGCCCCCATTCTTTTTATTTCCGCCAAAACAGGGCAGCGGCTGGATAGAATGTTTGAGCTGATCAAGCTTGCCGCCCATAGCAACGCCATGCGGGTGACAACAGGCACCTTAAACGATATTCTGGCGCAGGCCACCGCCAGGGTACAGCCTCCCACGGATAAGGGACGCAGGCTGAAAATCTTTTATATGACCCAGGCTTCTACCTGCCCGCCCACATTCGTATGCTTTGTTAATGACCATGAGCTGTTTCACTATTCCTACCAGCGGTATCTTGTAAACCGTATTCGAGATACCTTCGGCCTGGAAGGCACCCCCGTGCGGCTCATCATTCGGGAAAGATCGGACAACAAGGAATAGAGCGTGCAAAATAGCTCGTTCCTTTTTCGTTTTCCATAGTCAGAGGATTTATCGACCGCCTGAATTACCAGTTTTCGGCTTTGAAAGGAGAAAGGCTCATGGTTCCCGTATCTTCGGTTTTGATGTTTTTGTTGATGGCGTATGTACTTCCGCTGGCGCTGTGCGGTATCATCGGCTACCTTTTGGGCAGCATCAACTGGTCTATTATTTTGACCCGGCTGTTCAAAAACAAGGAGGATATCCGCAATTACGGCAGCGGCAACGCGGGCATGACCAATGTGCTGCGCTCGGTGGGAAAGCTTCCCGCCGCCCTGACCTTTGTGGGGGATTTTCTCAAATGCGTGGCCGCCGTGCTGCTGGCGGCGCTTGTGATGAGACTTTTCGGCTGGGAAAGCGGCGCTGTATGGATCCAGGTTGCCAAATATGCGGCGGGTGTTTCTTGCGTATTGGGGCACGCATTTCCGCTTTATTATGAGTTTCGGGGCGGAAAAAGCATCGTCACTGCCGCGGCCATGATCTCGCTGACAGACTGGAGGGGATTTCTGGTGATCATTGCCACCTTTCTTCTGCTTTTCCTCTGGAAGCGGATCATTTCCTTCGCTTCGGTTTTTTGTGCCGGTCTGTATCCGGTATATGCGTTTCTGGTCACCTTCTTTCTGGATTACCTG
This sequence comes from uncultured Clostridia bacterium, assembly GCA_947171615.1. Lineage (GTDB taxonomy): Bacteria > Bacillota > Clostridia > Oscillospirales > Acutalibacteraceae > Acutalibacter. The sequence continues at coordinate 419 of CAMVYG010000055.1, read as the reverse complement.
CAGGGGGCGTGCTCCCTTTCCTACCTGCTTTTTGTCACGGCGGTATCGCTGTTTGTAGGGGCTTTGGTGCTGATCCGCCACAAAGCCAATATCGGAAGGCTTCTCCGGGGAGAGGAAAAGCCGGTATCTCTTGGAAAAAAGAAATAATAAGGCTCTGGATTCATTTCCAGCGCTTTTCCGGGGCGTGTTCTCATTCAGATAAGTGCATGAATTTTTGAGCAAAATTTGCCGAAAAGGCGTGTGCGTTAGCTTCATGGGAACACGCCCTAATACTTTTTGGAAATTGTCCCGGAAAGAAGAGGGGGATTTGGAAGAAGTTGGACGAAATTTTCGTCACATTTCACAAGAAACATCGATTTTTACCGTGCAAACCGCCAGAGATATTGACTTTTTTCTTTCAATGTATTATGATAGACAAC
>CAMVYG010000054.1 GCA_947171615.1 uncultured Clostridia bacterium | reverse complement strand
ACATTTTGCAGCACATCAAAAATAGCCTCCGCGTTTTTCGGCTCTCCGCCTTTTGCACCGTCCAGATCGACCATATGGATCCAATGAGCTCCCTGCTCCTGAAACCAGCGGGCGGTGGAAACGGGATCAGGCGCCACCACCTCGGCGGTGCTGTAATCGCCCTGATACAGACGAACACATTTTCCGCCCTGCAAATCAATGGCCGGTAAAACGATCATATGCTTCCTCCCTTTCCCTTACAGCATACCTTTGGAGGATAAAACCGCGTTTTGATCCCCGCAGAGGCTTACAGCGTCCTTCAGCGCATGGGCGGCTGCCTTAAACAACGCCTCGATCATATGATGAGAATTTTTGCCGTATTTACACTCCAAATGCAGGGTGATCCCGGCATTGACCGCAAAGGCACGGAAAAACTCCTCCGTCATACAGGTATCAAAATCCCCCACTCTTTCCTGGGGAAATTCGCCGTGAAACACCAGGAAGGGACGGCCGCTGATATCCGCCGCCGCAAAGGCCAGCGCTTCATCCATGGGAATAAAGGCGCTGCCGTACCGCCGGATCCCCCGCCTGTCCCCCAAAGCCGCCCCGAAGGCCTGACCCAGCACAATGCCGGTATCTTCAATGGTATGGTGGCAGTCTACTGCCCAATCGCCCACCGTTTTCACTGTAAGGCCCAAGCCGCCATGGACTGACAGCGCAGTGAGCATATGGTCAAAAAATCCCACTCCGGTAGAGATCCTGCCCTCGCCACCGTCCAAAGACAATTCCACAGAAACCTCAGTTTCCCTTGTCTCCCGGTGAAGCTCCGCATACCGTTCCATACCTGTTTCCTTCTTCCTGTGTTATTTTTGCAAATACCGCTCAAAAGCAGTACAAAAAGCCTTATTCTCCTCTGCTCTGCCGCAGGTGACCCGCAGAAGTCCTCCTGTGTACCGCACCGCAATCCCCTGTTCCCACAAAAACCGGCAGAGAGCTTCCCCGTCCGCCAGCGTCAGCGCCGCGAAATTTGTTTCTCCCGGCAGCAGGCGGAACCTTCCAGGATACCGCTTTCCAATCTGCCGAAGCTTCGATACCAGCTCCCTTTGCCCATAAAGAAGCTGCTTTTTCGCTTTCTCCAAATCGGTCTTCCTGCGCAGCACAGCAGTTCCCAGTAGCTGAGATACCGTATTCACATTATAAGGGGATTTTACCGCCCGCACAGCGTTGATCAGCTCTTTGCGGGCCACGGCAAAGCCCAGCCGCAGCGCCGCCATGCCGATGGCCTTGGAACAGGTGCGGAGGATTACAAGATTCTCATGCTCCTGCACTTCCGGCAGCAGGCTTTGATCGGAAAAATCCATATAGGCTTCGTCCAGCACCACCAGGGCATTGACCCCACGCACCAGCCGCCGGACTTCCTCCCTGGGGCATACCACAGAGGTGGGATTGCAGGGATTGCTGAAAATCAACAGCCTTACCTCTTCATTGTTGCAGGTTTCGATGAGCTTGTCAATATCCAGCCGGAAATCTGCTGTTTTTTGCAGGGCCACATGACGGGCTTCCTGCACAAAGCCATTCAGCGTGTACATGGAAAAATCCGGTTCGATGGTGGCATAGGCCTCTCCCTTTTGCAAAAAGCCGGAAAAGAGCACGGTGATCAACTCATCAGAGCCGTTTCCCGCCGCCACACATTCCGCTGGAACCCCGTAATATTCCGCGAAGGCCTTACACAGCTCCTTCGCGGCGGGGTCGGGATAGCGGTTAAATTCCACCTGCCCCAGCGCTTTTTGCACCTCTTCCAACACACCATCCGGCAGGGGCAGAAAGGATTCGTTGGCGTCCAGTCGGATCATCCCCTCCGCCTCCGCAGGGACATAGGGCTTCAGCGATTTCAATTTTTCATTTAATTCGTACATAGGATAAGCCCCCATTGGCCGCAAGCAATGCGGTGCGGTTTTATTTCTGATCCAGCCTGACTCTGACGGAATTGGCGTGAGCGGTCAGTTCTTCCGTTTCCGCCAGCCGGATAATATGGTCGGCCGCTTTTAAAAGCTCTTCCCTGGGATAATAGATGAAACTGGATTTCTTGATAAAATCGTCCACTGAGAGGGGAGAAAAGAACCGGGCCGTTCCGCCGGTAGGCAGCACATGGTTGGCCCCGGCAAAATAGTCCCCCAAGGGTTCCGGGGAGTAGTTGCCCAAAAACACGGACCCGGCGTTATCCAGCCTACCCAGATAGGTAAAGGGCTCTTCACAGCAGACTTCCAGATGCTCCGGAGCAAGCTCGTTGGCAAATTCTACCGCCTCGTCCATGGTTTCGCAGACGATCACCGCGCCAAACCGGTCCAGAGACTTTTCGATAATGGCTTTGCGGGAAAGCCCCTCCACCTGGCGGTACAGGGCGCGTACCGTGCTGTTTGCCAGCGCTTCGGAATCGGTGATCAAAATAGCGGAGGCCATGGGATCATGCTCCGCCTGGCTCATCAGATCCGCCGCCAGATACTCGGGATCGGCGGAATGATCCGCCAGAATCAAGATCTCACTGGGGCCCGCGATCATATCGATATCCACTATGCCGTACAGCTGCTTTTTTGCCGTGGCCACAAAGATATTGCCCGGGCCTACGATTTTATCCACCCTGGGCACCGTCTCTGTGCCATAGGCCAGCGCGGCTGCCGCCTGAGCCCCGCCCATAAGGAACACCCGATCCACGCCTGCGATCAACGCGGCGGCAATGATGTTGGGGTCAGGGCTTCCGGCCCTGCCCGGCGGGGTAGCCATAACGATCTCCCCCACCTCCGCCACTTTGGCGGGGATCACGTTCATCAGCACAGAGGAAGGATAACCAGCTGTGCCGCCGGGAACGTAAACTCCCACCCGGTGCAGCCCCCGCACCCGCTGGCCGGTAATGATCCCGTTTGCCATGGGGTCGATCCGGCTCTGCTGCTTCTGCCGCATGTGAAAGACCCGAATATTTTCCGCCGCCAGCTTCAGAGACTCTAAAAAAACAGGATCGCAGCCCTTTGCCAGCTCTTCCATTTCCGGGCGGGTCAGCTCCAGTGTTTCCGGCGTCCAGCCGTCAAATTTCCTGGAAAACTCCTTTACAGCCTGGTCTCCCCGCTGCCGCACCGCTTCCAAAATTTCTTTTACGCTCTGCTCGATGGCGGGGTCAGTCTGCCCCACACGTTTTTTTAAGTCCTCCAAAAAAGCGGCGCAGACTTCTCTGCTGCCTGTTACCGTTTGTATCATGTTACAGCTTCCTCCCTTTTTCCTTCCTGCTCCAGCCGGGCGGCCAGCTCCTCAATTTCCCGCTTTCGCAGCTTCATAGCGGCGGGATTGACGATCAGCCGGGCGGAAATTTCTGAAATGCGTTCCACCACCTCCAGGCCGTTCTCCCGAAGGGTAGCGCCGGTTTCCACAATATCCACGATTCCGTCTGCCAGTCCCAACAGCGGCGCAAGCTCCACAGAGCCTTCAATTTTGATAATACGCACGTCCATGGCCTTGCTTTCAAAAAAACGCCGGGCCACATTGGGGTACTTGGTGGCAACGGTCTTGCTTTGATAGCCGTGAAAAAAATCCGTTCCCTTTGGGCAGGCCAGGGCAAAACCACATTTGCCAAAGCCGAGATCCAGAATTTCAAAGAAACGTCCTCCGTGCTCCTGGATCACATCCTTTCCCACCACGCCCAGTTCGCAAACGCCGTGCTCCACATAGGTCAGCACGTCCGGGGCCTTTGAAAGAACCACCTGAAGCTTCGCCGGGTTCTCCGTTCCGCCGCTTACTGGGAGGATCAGCCTTCTGCCCTTTTCCCGAAGGCTTTCACAGTTCATGCCGGTGTTTTCCAGCAGCGCTACCGTAGATTTTTCCAGCCTGCCCTTTGTCAGGGCCATGCGCAGCGGTCTCATGGCGTTTCCCCCTTTCCAATGTTCAGCTTCCGGGTGGCCTCCCCCACAGAGAACACTCTTGAAATTCCTGTCTTTTTCGCATACTCTATAGATTCTTCCCATGTATCAAACACAGAGCACACACAGGCTGTCCCTTGGGAAACAAGAGAAGCCGCCAGCTTTTGAGCCTGTATCTCAAAGCCCGCTTCACCGTAAACCAGAATCTCCGGCTGTTCCGTTTCTCCGGGAAAATCCGGCAGCAACGCCGCTGCCGCATCAAGATCCATGGCGAAGCCCACAGCCGGCATGGGCATACCGAATTTCCCGCAGAGCTCATCATACCGGCCGCCGGAAAGAACGGCGTCCCCAACTTCCTGCACATAGGCGCTGAATACCACGCCTGTATAATAATCTCTGGCCTGTACCAAGCCCAGATCCACCATCAGCCTTTCGCCAAGCCCCAGCTCCTTGAGGGAAGCATATAAGGTTTTCAGAGAACCCAGGAGCTCCCGGCTTTCCTCCCCAGTGCACCAGCGCTCCGCTTCCCGCAGAACCTCTTCTCCGCCGAACAGCCTGGGCAGCCGCCTGATGGCTTCTACCGCCGGATCGTCCCCCAAAGGGTCCAGCAAAGCGCTGAGCATTCCATAATTTTTTGATTCAATGGCCTCCCGCAGCTCTTCCCGCTTTTCCTCCGGCAGCGCCAGGCGGTTCGCCAAAACGGGAAAAAGCTTTGCGTGCCCGATCTCTATCCGAAAATCCTTCACACAGGCGGAAAGGGCCTCCACCGCCAGGGAAACAGCCTCCAGATCCGCCCGAAGTCCCGAAGCCCCCAGCAGCTCAATGCCCATCTGGGTGCATTCATCGCTGCGGCCCGAAAGATCCGGGCGGTTGCGGTAGATCTGCTGGCTGTAAAACAGCCGCAGAGGCCGGAGGCTGCTTTGCAGCCGGGAGGCAGCCATTCTGGCAATGGGCAGGGTGGAATCCGGGCGCACCGCCAAAAGCCTGCCGTGGTTATCCGTGGTCTTATACATTTCCTGCTGTGGCAAAGCCGCTCCAGAGAGCCGAAACACATCGTAATATTCCAGTCCCGGAGTCATTACCTCATGGTAGCCCCGCAAAGAAAAAATGCCGGAAAGCCGTTTTTCCACCTCGCGCCGCGCCCGACATTCGCCCAGAAGAATATCCCTTGTTCCCTCCGGGGTGATTTTGCTGTAGTTTTTCATGGCGGCCTCCTTTTTGCTTTAGCGTGCTACTATAATAAACTAAAGAAAGCAGTTTGTCAACCACAAACTGCTTTCAGGGCGAACCGTCCGGAGTCCGGTTCCTACATGCAGCGCAATCCTTTGCCCTGAACGAACAACGAACTGCGAGCAGCGAATTCAAAACAAGGTAGTCTGGCTGCTTTCCGGCATACCGCTCAACGCTCCCACACTCCGAAGAGTTTCGATCACAGCGCTGGAAACCTTGGCGCGGGACTGCAAATCGTCGATGGAGATATATTCTCCCCCGGTCTGCCGCGCTTCCATCAAGCTGATGGCAGCAGCGCCGCCTACGCCGCCCAGAGAAGAGAAGGGCAGCCGGATCTTTCCGTCCTCCACCAGAAATTTCGTGGCGTCAGACTGATACAGATCTACAGGCAGCAGCTGAATGTTCCGCGCCAGCATCTCATTGATGATTTGCAGAGTGCCGAACTCCCCTTCTTCCTTGGCGCTGGCCTCACGGTTTTTGATTTTTGTATCCAGCTCCCGCATTTTCCGGGAAACAGCGTCTTTTCCCGCAATGGCGGAAGCGCCGTCAAAATCATCGCTGCGCACGGTGAAATAAGCGGCGTAAAATTCCAGCGGGCGGTGAACCTTATACCATCCAAGGCGCAAAGCCGCGATCATATAGGCCGCGGCGTGGGCCTTCGGGAACATGTACTTGATCTTAAAGCAGGAGTCGATATACCACTGGGGTACATTGTGCTCCTTCATGGCGGCAATATGTTCTTCCGTCAACAGCTTTGTGGCCTTGCCCTTTCGGACGATCTCCATGATCTTAAAGGCCATTTTGGGCTCCAGCCCCTTATTGAGCAGATAGACCATAATCTGGTCACGTGTTCCAATTACCTCGGAAATGGTGCAGGTGCCGTTGCGGATCAGCTCCTGGGCATTGCCCAGCCACACGTCCGTACCGTGAGACAGGCCGGAGATCTGCAAGAAGTCGGAGAACCGGGTCGGCTTACATTCCTCCAACATTCCCCGCACGAACGGAGTTCCCAGCTCCGGCAGGGACAAAGTGCCGGTGCGCACCCCGCCCAGATCCTCCGGGGTAACGCCCAGGGCCTTGGGCGATTCAAACAGGCTCATGACCTCCGGGTCGCTCATGGAAACCTTCATCACCGGAATGCCGGTATAATCCTCCAGGTAGCGGTAGATGGTAGGCACATCATGCCCCAGCTCGTCCAGCTTGCACACATTGTCGTGAATGGAATGGAAGTCGAAGTGGGTGGTGATATTGTCAGACTTCTGGTCGTTGGCCGGGTGCTGTACCGGGCAGAAATCATAGACCTCCATGCCTCGGGGAATGACGATCATACCGCCGGGATGCTGGCCGGTAGTGCGCTTGATCCCCGTACAGCCCAGCGCCAGCCGCTTTTCCTCCGCCTTATGGAAGGTAACGCCCCGCTCCTCCGCATATTTTCTCACATAGCCGATGGCGGTTTTATCCGCCACGGTGGCGATGGTGCCGGCCTTGAACACGTTGTCTCTGCCGAACAGTTCTTCCGTGTAGCGGTGGGAATCGCTCTGATATTCGCCGGAGAAATTCAGGTCGATATCGGGCACCTTGTCTCCGTCGAAGCCCAGGAAGGTCTCAAAGGGAATAGTGTGGCCGTCCCGCTCCATGGCCGTGCCGCAGTGGGGACAATCCTTGGGCGGAAGGTCAAAGCCGGAATCGTAGCTGCCGTCAGTGATAAACTCGCTGTGCTTGCAGTTGGGGCAGACGTAATGGGGCTCTAAGGGATTTACCTCGGAAATACCGGACATACTGGCCACAAAGGAAGAACCCACCGAACCACGGGAGCCAACCAGATAACCATGTTTCTCGGAATTCGCCACCAGCTTTTGAGCTGTCATATACAGCACGGAAAAGCCGTGCTTATTGATGGAGCCAAGCTCCTTTTCCAGCCGCTTTTCCACGATCTCCGGCAGGGGATCGCCGTACTTTTCCTTGGCCCGCTGCCAGGTAATGGAATTCAGCTGCTCCTCTGCGCCGTCGATAAAGGGCGGGAAATTTCCCATGGGAACCGGGCGGATATAATCGATCATATCCGCTATTTTGTTGGGGTTTGTTACCACCACTTCAAAGGCCTTTTCCTCTCCCAGGTAAGCAAATTCCTTCAGCATTTCCGCAGTGGTGCGCATATACAGCGGAGCCTGATCCTCCGCGTCGGTAAAGCCACGGCCCGCCATCAGGATCTTGCGGAAATCCGCGTCCTTCGGGTCCTTAAAATGCACGTCGCAGGTAGCCACTACCGGTTTATGGAGCTTTTCCCCAATTTTTACCACCATGCGGTTATATTCCTTCAGGCCTTCCAGATCCGTTTTGCCCTCCCGCACCATAAACTGATTGTTCCCGGTGGGCTGGATTTCCAGATAGTCATAGTATTCAGCAATCTTGCAGAGGTTTTCAAAGGTTTCTCCCCGCACAATGGCCCGGAACAGCTCTCCCGCCTCACAGGCGCTGCCGATGAGCAGGCCTTCCCGGTACTTATTCAGCAGGCTTTTGGGCGTGCGCGGATTCCGGTAAAAATAGCGCAGATGTCCTTCCGAGATCAGCCGGTACAGATTTTTCAAGCCGGTGTGATTCTTTACCAGAATGATCTGATGATAGGCGGGAAGCTTTTTGGGGTCGCTCCCTGCCAGCGCGGTATTGATATCCGCTACCTTCTGTGCGCCGCAGTCTTCCCGCAGGCGGCCAATGAGATTCAGGAAAATTTCTCCCAGCACCGCGGCGTCGTCATCCGCGCGGTGGTGCTGAAAGGGCTTCAGCTTCAAATAATTTGCAACCGTGTCCAGCTTGCAGTTTTTAATATCTTTCAGCAGAGACCGGCAGATGGGTACGGAATCGATATACGGATGGGCAAAGGGAATTCCCGTCCGCTCCCCTGCCGCCCGGAGAAAGGAGGTATCAAACCCCGCATTGTGGGCTACCAACACGATCTCGCTGTCCCCACAGAATTCGTAAAAGGCCCGGAGCGCCTCCGCTTCCTTTGGGGCGTCGGCCACCATTTCATTGGTAATACTGGTAAGCTCTGTGATCTTCGGGGGAATGGGCAGCTCCGGGTTCACAAAGGTATCGAAGTGATCCGTCACCTGACCGTCATGGATCCGCACGGCGCCGATTTCCGTAATGCGGTCCTTCGCCGCAGAAAGGCCGGTGGTTTCCAGGTCAAAACAGATAAAATCTTCCTGTAAAGAGCGGCTGCTTTCTCCCGTCACCGCCGGGACAAGGTCGTTTACAAAATAGGCCTCCACACCGTAAAGCACCTTGAATTCCGGGTCCTCCTTGCGAATGGCTTCCACCGTGTTCATGGCCTCGGGGAAAGCCTGAGCCACACCGTGGTCCGTAATGGCAACCGCTTTCTGGCCCCAGTTGTGGGCCCGCTTAATGAGCTCTGCCGGCGGGGTCATGCCGTCCATATCGGACATGCTGGTATGTAAGTGAAGCTCCACCCGCTTTTGCAGGGCGTCGTCCACGATCTCCACCTGGTCTACCGTGGCGATGGCCCTGGGGCGCATCACGTTTTCCCTGTCGTATTTATCGTATTCCAAAGCGCCCCGCACCAGAATAGACTGACCGGCCTTCAGCTTGTCCAGCTCTTTGCATTCCCCGATATTTTGCAGCAGCTTCAGGGTGACGGAACCGCTGTAGTCGGTGATATCGATGCTGTAAATTTTCCGGGCTTTGTCCCTGGTCTCCTTGGACTCCACCGAGAAAATTTCTCCCCACACCACGATATTGCCCAGATCAATGGCAGCTTCCCGCAAAGGTGTAAGCTTCCCCTTGGGAACCGGCCCTAAAACTGGCCTTGCCGTTTCCGGAATGATTGTGGGAAGCAGGCTTTCCCCTTCCCGAACGCTGATCTTTCTGCGGCTGGCCCGCTCCTGCATGGCCTCCTCGTACTCTTCCATTTCCTGGATAGCGGCTTCCCGCAGGCGCTTTGTCTCCTCAGTGCGCACCTGCTCTAAAAGGGAACCGTCTCCTTCCTTTACCGCAAGCTTTCCGGTAAATTTCACAGAGCAGTCGATCCCAAACCATTCCCGGATCAGCTCCTTGAGCTTTACGTCGGTATTGTGGGCCGCCAGCAGATCGTACCCACCGTGCGCCAGCCGGACAGACAGCGTTCCATCCCGATATTCCGCTTCCGCCTGTTTAAAGGTGCCGTTCAGGGTGGCGTCCATTTCTTTTAACGCCAGCACCAGAGACGAAACGCATTTTGCGGAAAAGGATCCCTCCGGAAACCGGGGCAAAAGCTTTACGGTGCTCAACCCAAAAGCAGGGCCCTCCAGAGCCTCGGAAAGGCGAAGCAGCTCGCCGTATTCCACAAATTCTGAAAACCGGGCGGATATTTTTACCGCCCGGTCTCCCCGGTTGACAGAAAAATTGGTGATCTCTCCATCCAGCAAAACAGAAGGAAAGGGAGTTCCCTCCAGCTCTTTTTGAAAAAATTTTCCCAGCGTATTCAAGCTTCTTCCCCTTTCCCATTTCCAAGCGTCCGATCAAATAAGCCTCTATAATTTCTCTACTTCTTTCAGAAGCTCTTTCAGCAGTTGATTTTCGGGAACTTTCCGTAAAATCTTTCCCTTTTTAAACAACAGGCCCTCTCCGTGACCGCCTGCAACACCGATATCCGCCTCTCTGGCTTCTCCCGGCCCGTTTACCGCACAGCCCATTACGGCTACGGTGATATCTTTTTTACAGCCCGCCAAAGCGGTTTCCACCTGATTTGCAAGGGAAATCAGGTCAATGCGAGTGCGCCCGCAGGTAGGGCAGGAAACAAATTTTACTCCCCCCCGCAGCTCCAGCGCGTGAAGCAGGTCAAGCCCGGCACGCACCTCCTCTTCCGGATCGGCAGTCAACGATACCCGAATGGTATCGCCGATACCTCTTTGCAGCAGGCTGCCGATGCCTACAGCGGATTTCAGCACCCCCATACGGGTCGTTCCGGCCTCCGTTACCCCCAGGTGCAGCGGATAGCGGCAACGCTCTGCAATCAGTTCATAAGCACGGATCATACTGTTTACAGAGGATGTCTTTAAGGAAATAACAATGTCGGTAAAATCAAATTTTTCCAGCAGCCGTACATGATACAGGGCGCTTTCACACAAGGCCTCCGGTGTGGGGCTGCCGTATTTTGCCAGAATATGCTTTTCCACAGAGCCGGAATTCACCCCAATGCGAATGGGAAGCCCTCTGGCACGGCAGGCGTCCGCCACCGCTTTCACATGGGAGTCTTCCCCAATGTTACCGGGATTGATACGAATTTTATCGATCCCCGCAGCGGCGGCCTCCAACGCCAGCTTATAGTCAAAATGGATATCGGCCACCAACGGAATATGAACTTCCTTCTTAATGGCGGGAATCAGCTTTACAGCCTCCAGATCGGGAATGGCGGCGCGCAGGATCTCACAGCCGGCCTGTTCCAGCCGCACTGCCTGCCGCACACTGCCCTTTACATCGGTAGAGGGAACACTGAGCATAGACTGCACCGTGACCGGCGCGTTTCCTCCCATGGGAACATTTCCCACCATGACACGAATTGAATTTCTGCCTGTTTTCATTGGATTTCCCTTCTCTTTTTCACTTCCCGGGCAAAGCTCAGCCCTGTATGATCCGCAGGATATCGCTGAAGGTAATGACCGCCATTAGAGCCATCAACAGGAAAAAGCCCGCCGCGTGGACATAGCCCTCATATTTCTGAGGCACCGGCTTCCGGGTGATCCCCTCCCACAGCAAAAACAGCAGTCTTCCGCCGTCTAAAGCGGGCAGGGGCAGCAGATTCACAATGCCCAGATTCACGGTGATCATGATGATCATCAAAACAATGTTGTTGACCGCCGGAAGGAAGCCCTCTTGAAGCCCGGCCCCCGCGGCCTGAGAAATCGCCTGGGCAGTGCCTACCGGCCCGGCCACATCATTGAGGCCAAATCTTCCGGTCATAATCCCCTTCAGGCTTTCTATGACCATGCGGGCCATGGAAAAGGTGTCCGCCGCGGAGCGGCCCACAAGCCCCAGAAAGGTGCGCTGCTCCGGCTGCACCCAGAAATCCATGGAAACCACACGCTTGCCGTCCTCAATTTCCTGGGCGTTTAAAACGAAGGTACCTAAATCCACTTTTTGACCGTCACGCTCCACCTTCATGGAGATGGAATCGGGATTTGCCAAAGCCAGAGCAAAGGAAAGATCTCTGTCCGTGAAAATCGCATATCCATCGATTTCTACGATCTTATCCCCCACCTGTGCCCCGGCCAGTTCCAGCCGGGAATTCTCAGCAAATTTCGCGATTTCGGTAGTGGCGTAGGTGTCCTGCTGGCCCAGCACGATCAGCATTAGGAAAAAACCCAGAATAATATTAAAAAGCCCGCCTGCGATCACCACTAAGATCCTGCGCCAGACCGCTTTATTGGAAAAAGCGCGTTCATCGGCGCTTTCCTCATCCTCACCCTCCATGGCGCAGTAACCGCCGATGGGAAACAGCCGCAGAGAATACCGGGTCTCTCCCTTTCCAAAGCTAAAAAGCTTCGGTCCCATGCCCAAAGCAAATTCATTGACCCGGATCCCGGAAGCCTTCGCCAAAAGAAAATGGCCCAGCTCGTGAAAAAATATCACAAATCCAAACAACAGGACTCCTACGAGAATCAGCAAAGCAACTGTCAATCCGTGCAAAAAATCATCTCCTAAAAATGACGATCCAACCTCTTATTTGCAGCACTCTTCCACAAACCGCCTGGCCCGCAGATCCGCTTCCAGCACTGCCTCCAGAGAGGCGGCGGGAGC